>JBAURA010000820.1:0-4945 GCA_049580985.1 Chloroflexia bacterium | reverse complement strand
CGTCACAGGCTCGTTGAGGCCCGCCGCGTTGGATACTATCTTGGCTATCTGGCTCCTGGTCACAAAGCTGCCTAGGCGGAAGCAAGGGTCGCCCGTTTCGCACCCGAATGTGTAGCCATTGATGATCCCTCGGCAGGCCAGGCAATGGATGTTGGCGTAGAAGGTATGCTCGGGCGGCACGTCGGTGAACTGGATCGTGCAGGCCGTGGGTGTGGTGGTTGGTGGTGTAGTGGGCGGAGTCGTCGGTGGGCTGGTAGGTGGCGCGGTTGAGGTGCTGAGGGCAGTTGGAGTGAGGGTACTGGTGGCGGGTCCGCCTGGCGTGGGTGTGGCGCAGCTATCCAGGACGAATATGACCGAGCCACTCATGCTCCCGCCACACTGGTACTGCGTGTAACTGACGGCATCTCTCTGCACGCCCACGAGGGCACCGGCCTGGGGGACGGAACCATATCTCAGCTCAAAGCGCCTCAGCCCTTCGTCTAGCCTTAGCTCGAAGTTGACGTCGTTGCCGCAAGAGCCCAGGTTGTAGTAGCACCCCCTCCACTCAATAGTGAAGATGCGATTGGGTGCCATGCGCGTTGTGGAGGTATAGATGCCGTCTCCTGGACTCGTCAGCAGCAGGTCATCTCCATGCGCGAAAATCGTATAGGTAGCGTTGGACACGGGGAGGCAACTCGTTGCCAGGGAAGGACTGTTCCCGAACGTGGCTATACCGTTCGCGTAGATGCGCACCGTGGAGAAAGTTTGATCGTACAACCTGTACGGGAAGGGTAGCGGGATAACGACGCTACATTCATCGCAGTTCGAGCCTGGGACGAATGTCTCGCCAGGTACGATGGGATTCGTGCCTGCTATCGTCCTGTAGTTCTGACTTGGACACCACGTAGGAGTGATCGTAGGGGTGTTGGTAGGCGGTGGGGTGACGGGCGTGCCGGCGGTGGTGTTGATCGTGAGGCACCACCCTTCCTCGATATAGCCATCGAAGCCGTTGTAGTCGTCAACGACGTAAAGACTCCAGGTGCCGTTGGGGTTGGTGCCGTTGAATACCGATAAGGTTGACCCCCACGGCGGATCGGGCGCGGGCGCGGGATACAAGTCCTCTGGGTGGTTGGGGTCCTCATAGTCCGATGGGCTGACGATTCGCGGCTCAGGAGGGCAGCCGAACTGTGGGAAGGGTGGCGCTCCATCAACGATTTGCAGGTCCCAATCATGCATGAGGCACGAGTCACCTGCATCTGATAGCAGCACGACGGTCTGGCCTTGAGGCCCGACCAGCAGCATATCTACGTCGCCTGACCACTGGGTGGCCATATCGTACAGCTGTACACTTACACCGCTGATGGTGCCGTTCAAACCCTGCACCTCGATAGTAGCCGGATAGGGGGTAGCTACACCCCACTGCGGCCAGGTGATCTCCGCCGGGTTACAGAACGTGTTGTTAGATATGGGAGTGGCGGAGGAGGCTATCGTCGCGGTCGAGGTCGCCGTGCCGCCGCCACTCAATATGGCGACTCTTCAAGGCGGGCTACATTTAGGGAAGAAGGTGTTAGCCACTATCTTGCTGGCCTGCCCCCTGGTGGCGTTCGCGCCTGGCCTGAAGTATGGCCGGTTGTCGGGAGGTACGCACGGCTCTGCAAGCCCTCCACATGGGTAGCCACTCATGATCCCTCTATCCGCCAGTCTCCATATCCAATCATAGAAGGTGTGGCCGGGCGGCACGTCCTCGAACTGCTGGCCCCCTGCCGGTTCGGGGAAGCCCGCTGCCTGGGATACTATCTTGCTTAGCTGCCCCCTCGTGACGTTGTTGCTCGGCCTGAAGTACGGTAGATTATCGGGTGGCATACATGGCTCGCCAGGCCCGCCGCAGGGGTACCCCGACACTATGCCACGGTTTGCCAGCCGCCAGATGAAGTCGTAGAAGGTGTGGCCTGGGGGCACATCCTCGAATTGTTGTGCGCCCACGGGTTCGACGAAGCCCGCCGAATTCGACACGATCTTGGTTGTTTGCCCCCTGGTCACCAGGTTACCGGGGCGGAAGCATGGGTTGCCCGTCTCGCAGCCTGACGAGTAGCCGTTGATGATCTCCCGGCAAGCCAGGCAATGGATATTGGCATAGAATGTGTGGTCGGCGGGCACGTCGGTGAACTGAATGGTGCAGGCTGTGGGTGTGGCGGTTGGAGTGGCTGTTGCCGCGCCGCAAAGGTAGTTAGCTGGGGTGGTAGCATAGGCTAATTGCCTGACTGCCGCGGCGTTGAAGATGATGCGGTATGCCGTGTACTGGGCAGGTATGTTCGTTTCGGTCATCAAGCCCTGGAAACTGACGTAAGAGGGGCCGGGAGGGAACGTCACCGTGCGCGTTTGCACATCGTAGGCCGTGAATGGCCCGGCTAATGTCTCGCCCACTTCAAACGTGAGGGTGGCTACACCCGTGGCGCTGGTGGTGCAGCCCGACTCGTTGTAGAAACTGAAGGTGTAGTCGTAGACCGATGGCGAGACACAGCTCGAGCTGCCGGTGCCGAAGAGGGCGGCGCAGCCGGCCCCTGTCACCGTTGGGGTGTATGTGACGGGAGGAGTGCTAACAGGCGTGGTTGTCGGCGGTGCGGTGGCGGGCGTACCGGCGGTGACGGCGATGGAGATACACCACCCGCTCATGATCCCGCCAAAAGCTGGGAAGTCGTCAACGATGTACAGGCTCCAGGTGCCGTTGGGGTTGGTGCCGTTGAATACCGACAGGTTAGCCCCGTACGGCGGGCCGGGCGCGGGCGCGGGGAAGGGGTCCGGGTTCTCGCCGTAGTTGGATGGGCTGAAGACGTATTGCGTGCCCCCCGCGCAACCTGCATCGGGGAACGGTGGCGCGCCATCACTGAAGAGCGTAGTCGGGGGTAAGTGGTTGCACGAATCTCCCGCGTCGGACAATACTATCACGGTCTGACCTTGAGGCCCTACCAGCATGATGTCCACGTCGTCCATGAACTCGTGAAATGTGCCGTTCAACTCGACTGTCACCCCGGTAACGGTGCCGCTTAGTCCCGTTACGTTGATGGTAGCCGGATAGGGGCTGGCAGGTCCGTTGGGCGCTATGGCGATACTCTGTGAACTGCAGTATCTATTGCCCGAAATGGGAGTGGCGGATGGGCCATTGGTGGGAGTGGAGGTTCTGGTGTTGGTGACGGTCCTCGTGGAGGTTGCGGGCGTACCCTGGATCGCGGTTGGCGTGGACGTGTTGCCGCCGCCCGGCAACACGTCGAGGAAGGTGGCGCTGATGGCCCCCCAGCTCTGGTAGCCGGAGTAGTTGTTCACGCCGCGCCCGCGCACCAGCAGCACGTGCCTGCCGGGGGCGAGACTCCCCGTATTCACGGTAGCCTGCACCGCCTCGGTGGGCGAGTTGTAGCTGCCGTCTACGGCCTGCATCGTAATGCCTGTGCCGCCAGCCCAGGGTGGCGTATCGATGTAGTATTCGGCTGCGGCTACGTTTTGCAGGTATGTGTTCTGCTCGTTGCCTTGCGGTGTGTTCGCACTCCAGACGTAGTTGATGGTGCCACTGAGCAGTGAAGATGTGCCTTGGGTGACAGTCATCGGGTTGGTTGCGACCAGATTGGTGTCGGGGCCGCGATTTATCAGGTATGGTTGGCGTGAGATCTTAGCCAGGTAGATCAGCATGTTCCGATTAAGATTCCATATACCATCAATGCTGCTGTACGGCGGGAAGAAGCCGCTACCCGAAAGCTCTACCGTAAAGCCAGGAGCGCCACGCTCTCCATACTCCCAGTCGTCGGAAGCCCCATCGGTGAAGTAGAGGCCGGTGCTGGACTGGGCGGCCTCGTAGTTATTGCCGCCGGCGGCGGGCGCAGACATATGCTTGGCGATGTTGCGCAGGTCGTCGTTGTTGGGCGCCGGGTCTGCGTCCTGCCCCCATGGATAGAGGTTCTGGGTAGCATTGGCATGCATGTCCATATAAAGGCCAGTGGTGGTGATTGGTGCGGCGTCATCAATGTCAGGGCCACGTTGGTCGGGGATGAGGGAGCGGATCTTGTTGGTGATCGCTTGTGTTTCGTTTTCGGAGTTCTCGGCGGAACCGCGATAAGTAAGATTGCAAGGCAAACCACTGGAACCGCCACAGCAGTTCCACATGAAAGGAAAGTTACGATTTAGGTCGGTACCGAACTGGTTACTGCCAGTAGGCGGCCATGTGGTGCAACCGTTGGTATTATTGGCGTTTTTGCGTTGGCTATAAGGATTGCTGCCCCCACCTCCCGCCTCAACGATATGGTGGCCGTCGGGGTTATGCATAGGCACGACCCAGATCTCATGGTAATCTACGAGCCAACGCGCATCTGCATTGATGTTGTAATTGTCCAACAGCCAGCTTATATACCTGATAGCGAGTTCAGGTGGAGCAAGTTCGCGCGAGTGCAGCCCTCCTGTGTACCAGAACACGGGCTTAGTACCAGAAATAGCCTGATTGGTGATACGCATCGCCCAGAGATCGTAGCCGTTATAAGCGTTTGGCTGAGTGCACTGGCCGGGGTGCGTCTTGCACCATGAGTCGCCGTAATCGACCTTCTGTGCGAGGGTAGGGTGCTGGGTTTGCTTCTGGCTCAGGAAAGCTTCCATCTCCTCGACGGTGTAATAGCCGCCGTAGAAAGTGTCAGGGTTGTGGCCGAAGATGGGCGGGTTGGCGATGGCCTTCTGCGTCTCGGCCTGGTCCACCTCCACGCGCTGGCCGCGCGCGCAGGCTGTCGAGCATAGCCTGGTCGGCGGGCAACAAGAGGTAGCCGCGTGGGGACTGGGCCTCTTCCAGGCCGAACTCCATGGCGAGCATAGTATACTCGGCGCGGTCGCGGTAGTAGAGGCGCAGCACGAGTACGCTGCTGGCGCTCGTGGCCGACGCAGTGGGCGCCTGCGCGCCCACCGAGCCGCTGCCGCCGGTGCCGACGAGCACCAG
>JBAURA010000819.1:0-1572 GCA_049580985.1 Chloroflexia bacterium | reverse complement strand
CCTCTATTCTCATCCGCCAGCAGTACGGTATAGGCCGCTCGGTGGCGATCCGCGCCGACGTATCGCGTGAGCAAGACGTGCTGCTCGCCTTCGACATCGTCCGCAAGCGCTGGGGAGGCGTGGACATCCTGGTGAACAACGCGGGCGGCATGGGCGCGACCCGCCCCATAATCATCCTCTCCTTCCAGGAGTGGCAGCACACCCTCGACGTGAACCTCAACGGCACCTTCCTCTGCACCCGCGAAGCCCTCAAGGATATGGTCCCGCGCCGCTGGGGCCGCATCGTCAACATCTCCTCGGCGGCTGCGGCCATCGCAGTGCCCGGCATGTCACCTTACGCGGTGGCGAAGGCCGCCATCGAGCACTTCACCAAACAGGTAGCGGCGGAAGCGGGGCAATACGGCGTCTTCTCCGTCTGCGTGCGCCCAGGCGTCATCGACACCCGTATGCAAGAGGAGATGCGCACCCGCCCGCCCGACTCCATCCCGCCGGAGCTACGCGCGGCCTTCAACGCCTACAAAGAGCGCGGCCTGCTCGTCCCGCCCGAACGCCCGGCGCGCATGATCGCATACCTGTGCAGCGACCGCCCCGACCCACTTATCAACGGTCGCGCCCTGGATGCCGAGGAAATAGAGAGCATAATCGCCCGGTAGGTTGGATGCTATAGCACCGGCCCGGCGCTCCGAACGAAATGCGCCGACCGCAGCTCGCGCTCCAATATATACGTGATGTAGCTCTGCATCACGCCCGCAAGCTCGTTGCTTAGCTCGTTGTCCACGCGCACTTTGCCTACCGCGCTGTATGGGCTGCGCTGCATCAGCCTCATCACCTTCAGCGCGTTCACCGACAGGTCGCGGCCCGTGCCGACCCGCCTGCATGATGCACAGCTCACTCCACCCTGCGAAGGACTCCACCCGTTCGTGACCGCCTGTATCTCGCCACCACACTGCACGCACTGGCCCAATTCCGGCGCATAGCCCAGGTATCCAAGCAGTTGCAGCTCGAACCAGCGCAACACGCGGTCTGGGTGCCCGTCCTCCGAGATCAGCGCCAACGCTTCTACCGACAGCCTGTAGACAGGGTAGTTCTCAAGCGCGTCCGGCGTCATGGCATCCAGCAGTTCAGACACATAAGAAGCGTGAGCGATCCGCGCCAGGTCGTCGTGCAGCGGCCTGTAAGCGTCTATCGTCTCGCTTTGAGTGATGATATCCAGGTTGCGCGCCTTCGCCAGCAGCATCTGGTTGCGGGTGAATAGCTCCACGTGCCCGGCCAGCCTGCTCGTCACCTTGCGCACGCCCTTAGCTACCACGCGCAACTTCCCGTAGTTTGGCGTGTAAATCGTCAGTATCTTGTCGGCCTCGCCCAGATCAATACGCTTGATGACGATAGCCTCGGATTTGTATAGATGCTCGCGTGCGCTCATACTCAATTATACCAGGACGAAGGACGAAAGACGAAGGCAACTGTAGGCGTTCAGACTAGGGGTAGGGGAAAACCGGGTCGTAGGGGCACCCCTTGTGGGTGCCCTCTTCAGGCGAGATCAGGGTAAAGGAATAGGGCACCCACAAGGGG
>JBAURA010000818.1:0-1755 GCA_049580985.1 Chloroflexia bacterium | reverse complement strand
ATAAAGGACCAGGAGAGTGAGTATGAGCGCGAACGAAACAAAGGGTGCGGGCACGCTGCAATACCCGAAGGGGCTGCTGCACCTTGAATACACGTTGAGCAACGGGCAGATGTTCCGTTGGAGGCAGACGCCCGACGGCTGGTGGGACGCGGTGACGGGCGACCGCTTGATCCGCATCCGCCAGCTTGATAATAGCGCGCCTGATTTTGACAGCTTCGAATACTTTACGTTTCCGGGCGAGCCTGACGCCGGGCTGGTAGAGCGGTTCTTCAGGCTGGACGTCGACCTGGAGAGCCTTTATGCCTCGTGGCGCGAGGCCGATCCCTACCTGGGTTCGCTGGCCGACCGCTTCCGGGGCCTGCGGATCGTCAGGCAGCGCCCGGAGGAATGCTTGCTTTCGTTCATGTGCTCGACGGCCAACTTCATCCCCAGGATCATGAAGGCGATAGCAATCATAGCGCGCACGTGGGGAGAGCCTATTGCAGGCCTCGACGGCTCGGCGTTGACCCACGCATTTCCGGCTGCCTCCGTTATCGCCGGGCTTGACCCCTACGAGGTGAGCGAGAAGACAGGGCTGGAATGGCGGGCCGGCAACCTGGTGAAAGTAGCGGCACAGGTAGCCGCAAAACCGGGAGGTTGGCTGGACTCCCTCGACAAGCTGGATTACGCGACCGCGCGGGGCGAGTTGCAGCGCATTGACGGCGTCGGGCCGAAGATCGCCGATTGCGTATCTCTCTTCGCGCTGGCTAAAGACCAGGCCGTACCCGTGGATACGCACGTCTGGCAACTGACGCGCGAGCGCTATCTGCCGCATCTGAAAAGCAAGACGCTCACGCCCGCCGGGTATGCGCAAGTGCTCAGCTACTACCATACGCATTTCCAGAAAGCAGGCTGGGCGCAACAGTACCTCTTCTATGATCACCTCCTGGCAAGCCGGGAGAAGCGTCGAGGTTAGGCATGGCAGCGAGTGTAGAGATCTCTGAGCTGGTTACCGACCTGTGGGCGGGCGTGCGGTCGCTGGCCGACGAGCGCGACGTGGACCTCGACCTGCGCCTGCTCGGCAGACCCGCTGACCTGGGAGCGCGCGCCCGCGATATACTGGCCGAGACTGTGGGGGCCGTGGTGTCCTCGGCGCGGGCGGCTAGCGAATTACATCACGCGGCGCTGGAATTGGCCTATAACCAGGGCGGCTTGAGCGTGCGTGTCGAGCACGACGGCACTCTGGATGCCGGCAGCAGGCAGGCGGCTGAACGCGCGATTTTCGCCTGCTACGCGGACATAGGGGCGCTTGGCGGAACGTTGGCCCTATCATCCGGCAGGGGGTTCGGCCTGCGGCTCGAATTGAGTCTTCCTTATGGCGAGGCAGCCACTCAACAGCGCGGAGATGGCAGCACGACGCGTCGCAGTGGACCAGTCGCGGCCAACGCCACGGAAGCCGTGTTCGAGCGGCTCACCACACAGGAGGCGACCACCCTCAGCTTGCTCGCCTCCGGCCTGTCGAACAAGGAGATAGCAGCCAGGATGCACCTGGGGATAGGGACCGTGAAATTCCACCTGGCGCAGATCTACCAGAAGCTAGGCGTGCAGGGACGGGGGCGCGGGGCGGCGGTGGCTCGCGCACGGGAGCTTGGCCTGCTCTTCGACTGAGGTTACTACCCTTTGAGCTTACTACCCTTAACAAACCCGTAGGGGCACCCCTTGTGGGTGCCCTGTTTGCATACCAGGATCTCTCCTCACGAGGGCACCCACAAGGGG
>JBAURA010000817.1:0-8163 GCA_049580985.1 Chloroflexia bacterium | reverse complement strand
CATCAATTTTGGATATCCCTTCTCACTTGGAGGGGCGAGGAGTGTTTGTGCCCAAGAAAGTGTACAATAAAAGTAGAAAGGTGGTGATCCCCGATGGCAACAAGGGAAGACATGGACAAGCGCGCGGTCGTGCGCCTGACCACCCTGGCCCAGTGCGCCGGTTGAGCCGGCAAAATGGGTCCAGGTGACCTGGCGCAGGTTCTGCGCCCGCTCGCGCGACATTCACACCCCAACCTGATCGTCGGCCTCGCTCCCGGCGACGATGCTGCCGTCTACCTCATCGACCGTGACGGCCCGAACCCGCGCGCCCTCGTCCAGACCCTCGATTTCTTCCCGCCCATCGTGGACGATCCCTACACCTTCGGCGCGATAGCCGCCGCCAACTCCATGAGCGACGTATACGCCATGGGCGGCGAGCCTGCCTTCGCCCTCAACATCGTCACCTTCCCCGACGACCTGGACAAGTCCATCCTCACCGACATACTACAGGGCGGCATAGACAAAGTGCTCGAAGCCGGGGCGATCATCGCCGGCGGCCACACCATTACCGACCCCGAACCCAAGTACGGCCTCTGCGTCACCGGCTTCGCCGACCCCGGCCACCTCATGCGCAAAGAGGGCGCGCGTCCCGGCGACCGCCTCCTCCTCACCAAGCCCCTCGGCACGGGCGTGATCACCACCGCCGCCAAGAACGAGCGCGTCAAGGAAGCACACCTCCAGAGCGCGATTGCCTCCATGCTGCGCCTCAACGGCCCGGCCTCCCGCGTCTTCCGGTGGGCGGGTGTGCGCGCCTGCACCGACATCACCGGCTTCGGCCTCCTCGGCCACGCCTCCGAAATGGCCCAGGCAAGCCACGTCCAGTTCCGCATCCGCGCCTCCGCCGTCCCTCTTCTCGACGGTGCGCTCGATTACGTCAAAGCCAAGCAGGTCCCCGGAGGCACAGGCCGCAATCGCACCTACTTCCTCTCCACCTACGACCCCGCCCATGCCGAGCGCGAAGCCGCCCACCCCACGGGCTACCAATCCGCCATCCGCGTCCGCACCGAGGGCAACGTCCGCCCCGACACGATGACCCTCCTGTTCGACCCCCAGACCTCCGGCGGCCTCCTGGCAGCCCTCCCCCCCGACCGCGTAGACGACGTGCGCGCCGCGCTGGACGAGCAAGGTGTGGGGTGCTGGGAGATAGGGGAAGTGGAAGCGGGGTTTGGCGTCGTAGTACAACCATAACTCCCATCCCGAACTAGACATAACCTCCTATTGACTCCGCGCATCCTCCCGCGCTATCATTCGTTATGTATAGTGCAGGCTTCGTCCTGTACATAGCTCGCGCCTACCTCTCACCCTCATTGTGCATTTCACGATATCCACATCCCCGGATAGGCGAAACTATCGTCAAGCACATAACATATAGCGAGAGCTATAAGCGGTACGTAGTAAGCAATGGAACCGGAGGTTCTTCTACATGAAACTCAACCTGGCCAATAAGCCTTTCGCTTCTCGCCTGGGCCGTTGGCTCGCCATTTCCACCCTCTGCCTGGGCCTCCTGGCGGGCACCCTCGGCATCGCCCATGCCGACACCCGCTATACCGTACAGCCGGGTGACACCCTCTCAGGCATCGCCGCTCGCTACGGCGTCACAGTTGATGCCATAGTGGCCGCCAACAACCTCCCCAGCCGCTCGACCATCTATGCGGGCCAATCTCTTCTCATACCCTCGGCCACCGGCTCACAGGCCCCGCCCCAGCAGACCACCACGGGCGGCAAATACACCGTCCAACCCGGCGACAGCTTGACCACCGTAGCCGCCAGATTCGGCGTCACCCGCCAGGCCCTCGCCGCCGCCAACGGCATCTCACCCTCCAGCTACCTATACGTAGGCCAGGTTATCAACATACCAGGCCAGGCTCAAAGCCAGCCCCAGCCCACCAACGCCCCTCAGCCGCCACCCCCGCCTCCCGCCGCTGTGCCAACCACCACACCGCAACCTGTGCAGAACCCCTCTGACGCCCAGAAAGGCAAGCCTGTCGAGTATACCGTCCAGCCTGGCGATAGCCTCAGCCGCATTGCCGTCAGGTTCAACACCACCGTCGCTAACCTCCAACGCCTCAACAACCTGGGCGACACCAATTACATCTACCCCGGCCAGGTGATAGTCATCGTGGCGGGCGACGACCAAGACAACGAGCTACCCGCGCCAACTCCCACCGCCAAACCTGAGCCGACCCCGCCCATGGGCAAATACGGCCCCAAGTGGTTCGACGTAGACATCTCCGACCAGAGCATCATCGCCTACGAAGGCGACACTCCCGTCTACACCGCCCGCGTCAGCACCGGCACCTGGAAATACCCCACCGTCGAGGGCACCTATCGCGTCTACGCCAAGTACGTCTCGACCAAGATGGAAGGCGGCCAGGGCACCCCCGATTACTACTACATCCCCAACGTCCCCTACACCATGTACTTCTACGGCAGCTACGCCCTCCACGGCGCCTTCTGGCACAACGAATTCGGCACTCAGAGGAGCCACGGCTGCGTCAACCTCCCCGTGGAAGTAGCCAGGTGGATGTTCGACTGGGCCCCCATCGGCACGATGGTAGTGACGCACCAGTAGCTCAGGAACACAAGTGGATAGGGTTCTGATTTGGGATTTCGATGGAACGCTTGGTTATCGCGATGGCGGGTGGACCGGTGCGCTTCTGGAAATCATTCAACGCGAACCGGCAGCGCCTGCTGTGACCTCTGAGCATATATGCCCACATCTTCAAGCAGGCTTCCCCTGGCACACTCCCGATCAGGTATGGTCGGCGGAGCGTTCCGCCGAGCAGTGGTGGCATGCTCTGTATAGTGTCTTTGAGCGAGCATACTTGGCTGTGGGAATAGACACGTTGCGGGCGCGCACTCTGGCAAAAGAGGTTCGGCACGTCTATACGGACCTATCTCACTGGCGGTTGTTTGATGATGCTATCCCGACCCTATCCACGCTATTTATGCAAGGTTGGAGCCATGTGCTTCTATCTAACCACGTGCCGGAACTGCGAGCGATCCTGGACCATTTACAGGTTAGCCGCCATTTCGCTTTTGTCTTCAATTCTGCGGAGACCGGCTATGAGAAACCCCACCCCGGCGCCTTTCGCAACGTCCTCACTAGGCTCGGCAATCCGGCTGACGTCTGGATGATCGGCGACAGTTTAGCTACCGATGTCGAGGGAGCAGAGACCGTTGGCATTCCTGCCATTCTCGTCCGCAAATCTCACCCATCGGCTAGGTATTCTTGCAGCGACCTAACAAAGCTAGCCGGCGTTTTGGATGCGCCGTTGCTTACCTGAGAAAGAGCAAACAAAATCGACCGCCATGCGGTCGATTTTGTTTGCTTGACTTAGTTTTACTTGGTCATATTCTTCAGCGCCGTGAACGCCGGCCTCGGACTGAAGTCCGGGTTCAACACCGACCACGGCACCTTCTCGTCCGTCGCGGGCAGGCCCTTTATCGTGGAGAAGTTGAGGTTCCACACGGCCATCACGCCCATCCACGGGTAGTCGTTCTTCCCCTTCTCGAAGGCACGTGTCAGGTACTGCGCCTGCTGCTCAGGGCTGATCAACTGGCCGTACTCGTACCCCGGCGCCACATTATACGTGCTCCAACCGAACTCGGTCAGCCACATCTGTTTGTTGCCCTCTCCGTTCGCCTGCATCACGGCATACTGTTGTTCGATCCGGCGGAAGTAGAAGCTGGCCTTGTTCCGCCAGCACGTCCCCTCCTGGCTGGCATAGATCGGCGGACAATGCCCACTACCTGGATTATCCGGCCATAACTGGTCGGGTGTGTTGCTGTTCGAGCCGGGGTGCGAGCCCATAACGTCGTAGTAGTTCTTCACCACCCCGCCGCCGTAAGCGTACACATCTTGCAGGTACTTCACGTCGTCTACCGCCACGTCCGGGTTGTTAACCTCTGTAGGCGTGGGCGCGCCGAAGATCACCACCGCATCCGGGTCGGCGAACTTCACGCCGCTGTACCCGTACTTGAGCAATTCCACGTACTGCCCGGCATTGACCTTTCCACCGCTCTCGCCTTGCAAGTTAGTTTCGTTCCATATCTCGTAGGCCGCCACCTTACCCTTGAAGTGCGAGGCCATCATGTACATGAAGTTGCCCAGGTCGTGCGGGTTATCAGGCATGCCGCCGTTTGTCTTAGGCGAGGCCCACTTGGGCGATTTGGCGATAGACAGGATGATCTTCACGCCGTTCTTGTTGGCGGCCTCTACCACCCGGTCCAATTCACCCCATGCGAAGTAGAGGTTCTGGCCCTGTTGGTCGGTCCAGGCCACCTGCTGCCGTACGTACGTGAACCCGGCCTCCTTGACTTTGGCAAGTACCTTGTCCTTGTCCTCGTAGAACAATTGCACGTTGAACCCGTAGCCGGGGTGTGGGCCTTTCAGCGGGTACGCCTGGCTGGTGGTGCTCACCCTGCCTGGGCTGACGTAGCGCCAGTCGCGGTAGTGCGCGCCGATATTGCCCATCTCCACCTGGAAGCCAGCCGGGTTGGAGGGGGTGTAAGTCAGCACCCTGCGCTCGTAAGCCTGCACCAGCGTCACCGCCGGCTTGCCCGCTATCAAGATCGTGGCCCAGTACGGGTCCGAGATAGGCCGCCCGGTCGCGTAGAACCAGGGGGCGTTCAGCGCCTTGGTGACCGTCTGCCCGTTCTCAACCACCTGCCCTTCCAGGTTCAGAAAGTCCCACATCGCTTTCGGGATGTTGTGCTTGGTCACGTCGTCGTAGAAGGCGTACTCCACGCCCGGCACGTTTGCCTTGCTGGGGTCGTTGCCTATCGTCCCGTCACGCGCGATGGTGGCGGTGGCCTTCTGCCCGCTCTTGTTCGGGTCTGGGTGGTCCGTACCGGCATTCGAGTAAGGTGCGAACGAAGCATACGTCGGCGCGTTAGGGTCGTTGGTATCGCCCGCGATCACGATGTTGGCGGGCTTGCGGCTCACGAATGTGTTGTTGCCGGTCTGCATATTGCCCGAAATAAGCTCGACCGTCAGCAGGCCGTTGGTGATATAGAAAGGGTTGCGCTTGTCGCCGTTGGGATCGTTGATCTCCATGCGGCTCTTGTCCCAGTACTGCACCAGGCGCGTCTTCGTGCCCTGCGGGTCGTCCACGTAGTCTTCGCGCGTAGTCCAGTCGGCCTTCGGCCCCCAAAACCACGACCGCGTGATCTTCTGGCTCGCCACCAGCGAGTCGGTGCGGTCCCACAGCGCCTTGAACGAAGATGTGTCGGGCGGTGCGTCAGGGAACTGCCCGTTGGGAGCCGCCACCGCCATGCCAGGCGCATACCCCCCGATCGACGGCAGCATGCTCACCAGGAGCGCGGCTGTACCTCCGATTTTCAGAAACCTCTGTCCTTTCAAACTCATACCTCCTATGGTTCTCGGCTAATCACAAAACGGGAGCAATTTGCATGCCGCGCGGCGGCAATGTGTTGGTGTAATCTCTTTGAGTGTATCCCTACATTATAACGCGCCCCATGGTAGCGGGTTCTACGCTTATTTACGTAATTGCTATTATATAGTGGAAATGAGGAGGAGGAGAGAGAAGTAAGAAATAAGAAATAAGAAATGAGAAGCCGGATGATAGTGCCTGGCTTCTCATTTCTTACTTCTAAACTTCTTACTTCTCACGTCTCACGGAAACAACGCCACCTTGGCCGCCTTCCCCTCGTTCATCAGCCGGAAACCCTCCGCGAACTCCTCCAGCTTGAATTTGTGCGTGATCACAGGCGTAGGGTCTACCATGCCCTGCGTGATGAGGGCTTGCGTCTGGTACCACGTCTCCCAAATGAGCCTCCCCGAAATGCCGTAGATCGTCGCGCCCTTGAACACCACGTCGTTCGCCAGATCAAGCTCGATGGGCCGGGGCGGTATCCCCAATATTGACACGCGCCCGCCGTTCCTCAACGCCGCGAACCCCTGCTTGATCGCCCGCCAGTTGCCGGACATCTCGCACAGCACGTCCACCCCGATCCCGCCCGTCTCGCGCATGATCGTCTCCACCGGGTCGGTCTCCGCGCTGTTGATCGCCAATGTCGCGCCCATTTCCTCGGCTATCTTCAATCGTAGCGGGTTGATATCGGTCGCGTACACCGCCTTCGCGCCCGCCGCCTTCGCGATCCCCACAGCCCACAATCCTATCGGCCCGCACCCCGTCACCAGCACCGTCCTGGCCGTCACCGGCGCGCTCAACACCGTGTACACTGCGTTCCCGAACGGCTCCTGTATGGAAGCGATCTCCGGGGCCATGTCGGGCGGGTTCTTCCAGGCCACCTTCGCGGGCACCGCCACGTATTCGGCGTAGCTCCCCTGCCTGTCCACCCCCAGTATCCTCACCAGCGGGTCCACGTGCGCCTGGCATATCTTCGTCTGGTACGACGACTCGCTCGTGATATGCGTCTCTACCGACACGAAATCCCCCGGCATGACCTCGCGCACGTTCTTCCCCACCTCTACAATGTCCCCCGCGCACTCGTGCCCGAATATCAGCGGCGTCTTGATGCGCGACTGCGCCCAGGGGTCCCAGTTGTAGATATGCAGGTCCGTGCCGCATATAGTGGTCGCCCGTATCTTGATCAGCACGTCGTCGGGGCCAAGTTGTGGGATGGGGGCTTCGATAAGCTCCGCGCCCGCCTCAGGTCGTGACTTGCACACGGCGCGCATAGTTTCGGGCATAGTTCCTCGTCCTCTCCTCATTGAGTCCGGCCTACTCCATCGTAGACCTTAATCGAAGTCGCAAAATGGGCAAGCGTAGTATATCACCCACCCCTACACCACGCAACACGCACGAGTGACGAGTGAGAATGGACCACCAGGAAGTCAAAAGCACGGGAGTACGTTATTCCCTCACGCTTTTCGCCCGGCTAAATCATCGCCACGAGCCAGGAGACCAATTCCAGCTGCGATCAGGATAATCGCTATTGCAGGCAGGAAAGACAGCAAGGACAACGATGTGGGCGCGCCCGCATCGGGCATTCCAACCCTCGGCGCAAGCGGCCCGTGCTGCCGTGAGACGCGGACGATCTTTTGCTCTTTATGGTCGCTGCCCTGTGCATTAAACCACACGTTGCCATCCGGCCCGCTGGTGATTTGCTCAGGCCACTGAATAGCTTCAGGAAGCAGGTACTCGGTGACTACACCGTCCGGCGTAACGCTTCCAATGAAGTCATCGGAGGCTTGCCCGGTGAACCAGATATTACCATCAGGGCCGGCGGTAATTCCGTATGCTCCTTCATACACGTGCCACAAATTGAACTCGGTTATGACGTCGTCGGGTGTTATTCGGCCAATTGAGTGCATGGGTCCTTGTGTAAACCACATATTACCATCAGGGCCCGCACATATGTCCCACACGTATTTGTGGGGAGGTATGAATTCACTGATGTTGCCCTCCGGCGTTATGCGGGCCACCTTGTCCGCATGAATTTCAGTAAACCAGACGTTGCCATCGGTCCCTTGTGTAATACCCCATGGTACGCTTTCCTCAG
This sequence comes from Chloroflexia bacterium, assembly GCA_049580985.1. Taxonomy (GTDB): domain Bacteria; phylum Chloroflexota; class Chloroflexia; order QHBQ01; family JADMIH01; genus JADMIH01. Next base: position 633 of record JBAURA010000817.1, on the reverse strand, counting down.
CAGGCACGACGAACTCAGTAATCTGGCCGTCGGTCGTTATCCTTCCTATCCTATTGCTATCTTGCTCCGTAAACCATAGATTCCCATCGCCACCGCGCGTAATATCCCAGGAGTCAAAGCCTCCCCTGACACCCGGCAAAGGGAAAATAGTTACGTCCCCGGCGAGCGTGAAACGTCCTATTGAATTATCGCCGGTGAACCAGAGATTGCCGTCAGGTCCGGTTGCCAGCCGCCAGGGATTGCTACCCTCTGGGAGTGCAAACATCCTGAATTGCCCGGCTGTGGAGAGCCTGCCGATCCTCCCTGATGTTTCCGTGAACCAAAGATTGTTATCGGGGCCTAAAGTAATGTCACCTACTAAGCCGCCGAATGTTGGGCGTATAGGCACGCGAAATTCGGTGAAGAGAATGTCCTGCGTATCAGCTTGAGCATAAGCAACATCTCTAGGTGAAGCATCCGCTGCGAGCAACGACAGGGTGCTCAGGATTAGACCCACAAAGATAGGAGTTACAATGGTACGCACAGGTGACCTCCTAACGCACTAAGTGCACCTTTCAAAAGCCGTAGGGGCACCCCTTGTGGGTGCCCTGTTCGGGCGAGATCCAACTCTCTGGAGAGGGCACCCACAAGGGG
>JBAURA010000816.1:0-4530 GCA_049580985.1 Chloroflexia bacterium | reverse complement strand
CCCCTTGTGGGTGCCCTGTTCCCTTACCCTGATCTTGCCCGAAGAGGGCACCCACAAGGGGTGCCCCTACGACCTTTCCACCCTAATTCTGAACGCTTACACTCCGCACTCCGCAATCCGCATTCCGCATTCCACATTCAGAGGACGCTCATCGGCTCAACGTCCAGCACCCACCCCGGCCCTGGGCTGAACCCATCCAGCAATGCCCCCAGGTTGTCCGCGCGCAGCAGCACCTGCCACCTGTACCTCCCCCTGATCTTGTGCACGAAGCAAGGCGCAGGCCCTATCACGTCCAGTATCGCCCCATCCAGCTCCCCACCCTTCGACAATCGCTCGGCACGATACCGCAAGTGCCGCGCCACCAGGTTCGCCGTCTGCTCGCACTTCTCATTGCTGAACGAGCTATAAACCAGCCTCGCCAACTGCCCGAACGGTGGATAGCCGTGCTCCGCCCGAAACCGGATCTCCCCCCTGTAAAACCCCACGTAATCGTGCGACGCCGCAGCCTGCACCGCGTAATGTTCCGGGTTGAACGTCTGCACCACCACCCGGCTGTGCGCGCTCTCCGTCCTCCTGCCCGCCCGCCCCGCCACCTGCATCAGCAGCTGCAATGCGCGCTCCGGCGCTCGGAAATCGGGCATATACAGCCCCGTGTCCGCGCTCACCACCCCCACCAGCGTCACCCGCGCTATATCCAGCCCCTTGGCGATCATCTGCGTGCCCACCAGCACGTCTGCCTCCCCCCTGGCGAACGTCTCCATCAAGTCGGCGTGCCCGCCCTGCCGTGAGGCCGTATCCCTATCCCACCTCAAGATGCGCGCCTTCGGAAAGAGCGCCGCCACCTCGTCCACCACCTTCTGCGTGCCCACCCCAAACCACCGTATGCTGTCGCTCCCGCACTTCGGGCACTCCCTCGGCACCAGCGAGAAGGCATTGCACCTGTGGCACAGCATCCCATGTATATCAGCGTGGTACACCAGCGGCACGTCGCACCGCTTGCACATCGGCACATACCCGCACTCCCTGCACAGCATGAAGCTGTGGCTACCACGCCTGTTCAGGTACAATATCGCCTGCTCCCCCCGCGACATAGTAGCATCCAACGCCGACGCCAGCGCCCGGCTGAAGAGCATACTGTTCCCCGCCTTCAGCTCCGCGCGCATATCCACCACCTGCACGGGCGGCAATGGCAACTCCACCAGCAGCTCCGACCCGTTCTGCGTCCGCCGCCTCCCCACCCGGTAAGGCAACGGCAGCAGCCGGAAATCGCCCACCTGCGCCGCGTGATAGCTGGCAATGTCGGGCGTGGCGCTCCCCAGTATCGCCACCGACCCCGTCAGTTCCGCCCTCTTGAGCGCCACATCCCGCGCATGGTACCTCGGCTGATGCTCGCTCTGCTTGTAGGCCCACTCGTGCTCCTCGTCCACCACGATCAGCCCCAGCCTCGGCAGCGGCGCGAACACCGCCGACCGCGACCCCACCACGATATCCGCCTGCCCATCCCGTATCCGCCGCCACTCGTCGAACTGCTGCCCCGCCGAAAGCTGGCTGTGTATCAGCGCCACCCTCCCCGGAAACCTCGAAGCGAACCTGTGCACCGCCTGCGGCGTCAGCGAGATCTCCGGCACAAGCACAATCGCCTGCCGTCCCATCCGCAACGCCATCCCAATAGCCCGCAAATATATCTCGGTCTTCCCACTCCCAGTCACGCCGTGCAGAAGAAAGGGGTTGGGGATTGGGGATTGGGGATTAGTGTCTACAGTGCCGCCTGATCCTTGATCTTCGCCTCCTGATTCCCGATCCCTGATCCCTGATCCCTGATCCCTGATCCCTGGCCCCTGCCGCAAAGCGGCCGCTATCTCCCGCCAGGCCGCCGCCTGTGCCTGCGTCAACGTGGGCGGCTCGTCCTGCGGCCCACCGGCCACGTTCTGAGGCACGGGCTTCCGAAACACAGGCCGCTCGTCCAACTCCACCAACCCCTTCTTCTCCAGCGCAGCCACAGTCGCAGATGTCGCCCCCGTATGCAAATACAGTTCGCTCAGAACCAGCCATCCAGCCTTCTCAGCGCCCATTATAGGCTCACTGTCTTCGGTGTCTAATCCCCAACCCCCAACCCCCAACCCCCAACCCCTAGTCCCTGGTCCCTGGTCCCTGGTCCCCGTCCTCTTAAGGAGCCAATCCAGCGCCGCCGCCTGCAACGGTGCCCTGTGCGACTGCTCCCCCATCGCCTCCCGCGCGCGCTCGACCTCCACCGCCAGCCTGATGATCCGCTCCGTCTGTGGCCGCGAGCGCGGCCCTGGCAGGTCCACCTGCCGAGTCACCAGCCCCTCGCGCTCTAGCCCGCGCAACGCCGTATCGAGGCCGCTCGTCGCCCCCTTGTAGTTCCGCTTCAACCTGCCAAGCGTCATCTTATGCCGGGGAGCCTCCTCCAACAGTGCCACCACCTGCTTCTGCCGCCTCCCCAGCGCCGACATCAGCGCCCTCGACCGCGCGCTCCCGGCAGCCTCCCCTGCTCTACTCTCCTCCTCATCCGTACCCGCCCTGGCATAAGACAGGCTCAGCGTAGTCACCGCCCGCCGCGCCACCCCCGGCGGCAGCATCGGCGCGAGCGCCTGCCACAAAGTACACCTGTAGTGCCCCGCGATCCAGCGCGCCAGCGCCATCATCGCGAGCGGCACCACCGGGCGCGCGTCCACCACCCGGCTTATAGGACGCGTAACCTCCACGGGAGCGCTCCCCGCCAGTTCCACCACAACCCCATACGTGGGCTTCCCCCGCAACGGCACGATCACCATCTGCCCCACCTGCACCCCACCCACCAGGGCAGCAGGCACGTGGTAATGCAGCAGCAAACCGAGCGCAGGGTCATCCCCCGCCGGTTCGGGCGCGTCGTCCGCCTGCCCGGCCCCGTTCCACCCCTTATAGTTCGGCGGCTCAAGCGCCACCACAGCGTACTGCTTCTCAGCCATCCTACTCAGATTATATACCGCTTCCGCCCCGCCGGAGCCTCTATCTGCCCCAACCCACCCAGGATGTGCAAAACTGACTGTTCCGCACCCCCTGTTGGGTATGCTAATTGCGTTAGTATGAAACAAGAGGGCCACACAACCGGCCCCAACCACGATATATGCGCACTATTTTTGGTAACAATTGCAGCAAGGGGTGCCTGATATACGTCGTCGCGCTCGTCGCGTTGCTGGTGGTAGCCGCGATGGGCCTCGATGGTCTGCGCGCCCGCTTCGGTGGAGCGCAGGTCCAGGGGATAAAGCCCCCCGAATATACTATCCAGTCCACCGGTAACTCCCCACCCGCCTCCACCGGCAACCAGCAGGCCTCCAATCCCGCCGACGTCGTGGCAGATGGCGGGGGAGGTCTCCCCACTCCCACGGTAGGCATAGGCAGTGTGCCTCCACCGCCCGTATCTTCTCCCCTGCCCGTAAGCACCCCGGCCCCATCTCAGGCCCAGGGCGGCACAATCCAGGGCGAGGCGGGCACTTCCTTCCACATTATCCAGTCGGGCGACACGCTGTGGTCCATCTCCGTGCGCTTCGGCGTAGAGATCGATGACCTGCGTGCCCTCAACAACCTCTCCGATGATATAATCTATCCAGGACAGGTTCTGTACCTTCCCGCGCCGGGCGCTCCAGCCTCGACGCCACCCACCGCACCCCAGACAGGCACAGGCAGCGACCAGGACGAGCCGACCAGCATCCCAAGCATGCCTAACACCGGCATCATCAAGAAACCCTAGACCGGAACCTACTCACTCATGCGCTCGAACTCCCAGCAGAGTCCAGAGGATATAGCCGTCTCGCCTTCTCGACGGTGGACGGTGGACGGTGGACGGTGGGGCACCCAGCAGCACCTGTCCCCGAGTATGCGTTCCTTACGTTTTACGTCGTCCATCATCCATCGTCCATCGTCTATCGTCTATCGTCCCATACTCACCATCCACCGTCCACCGTCCACCGTCCTCTCCCTCCTGCTCTTGCTCTCCCTCACCCTCACAACCGCCTGCGGCGGCACAGGCGACCCCGGCGACCCTGTCAACCTCGTCACCACCCCCGTCCCCTCGGCCACCACGCCGCCCGAAGCCCTTCCGACCCTCCCACCCGTCACCTCCACCGTCAAGCCCGGCGACACCCTCTCAGGCATCGCCGACCTCTTCGGCATCACCGTTGACGACCTCGTTCGCGCCAACAACATAGCCGACCCCAACTCCCTCCAGGTAGGCCAGGTGCTCATCATCCCGGGCCGCGCCCCCACCGCCGCCCCCGCCATAACGCCCTCCACCATCCTTACCACTACTCAGACACCATCTACTGTCACCGTCACCGTCACCACCACGGTCATAGTCGCCACCCCTACCAACGCCCTACCCCCACCGGACGTGACCCCACCCCTCGGCCCCACAGAAGAGACCGATACGCCGTAACCGACGGTAGACGGTGGACGGTTGTCAGTTGTCAGTTGTCGGTGCGGAAATAGCAGCACCCAGGTGTTTGACATCTAATACCCCCGTTCCTATAC
>JBAURA010000815.1:0-5033 GCA_049580985.1 Chloroflexia bacterium | reverse complement strand
CCCCTTGTGGGTGCCCTGTTGGATAGAGATCAAGGTAAGGGAAGAGGGCACCCACAAGGGGTGCCCCTACAGGGTTTGTCAGGTATAGTAAGTTTACGCGACAAAAGATCGGGTGGGCAAGGAGGTAATATGTCATGCCACCGATAGACAAAGCCGACAGGCGGGACCGGCATCGCAGAAAGGCCATAGACTCCAAGTACCAGAACGTTCGATACCGCACGCTCAGGGCCGGCGACTCACTCGCCACCTTCGAGGCCGAGCGCAAAACCAGGTTGCAGGGCAAGCCTGTGCGCAAAATGAAACGGAAAAAATAGGCCAAACAAATGGCTACTTGTATTATGCGAACATATGTGCTAAGATAGAATCAAGGCAGCTAGAAGGTGAGGCACATATGCAGAGCGACGAAGGCGCTCCCCTCTTCAGTGGCGAGCTGGTGAAGATCGAGCCGGGCACTATAGCCCCGGATGGGCGGCACAAGCTTCTCTTGCAGACGCTGAGCGGGGCCCAGGTCGATTTTCTGCTCCAACGCACCCCGAAGCACGAGATCAAGACCCGGCAGGGGCGCGGTGGCCTACAGTTCTCCTACGTCGAGCACGGGTACGTCACCGAGCGGCTCAACCTGGTGTTCGGCTTCAACTGGGACTTCGAGGTTACCGACAAGCAGATCCTCGACGACGAAGTGATCGTGGAGGCGAGGCTGACGGTGAGAACGCCCGGTGGGCAAACCATCGTCAAGACGCAGTTCGGTGGGGCGGAGATCAAGCGGCATGCTTCAGGCTCACGGAGCGGCAGGCCCCTCTCCATAGCGGATGACTACAAAGCGGCGGCCAGCGATGCGCTGAAGAAGTGCGCCTCCTTGCTGGGCATCGGCCTCGACCTCTATGGCCGCGACCGCCCCTACGAAAGCGAGGAGCCACCCGCGCGCACGGTGGGCGCGCCGCAAACACCGCAAAAACAAACACGGGAGGACCAGGACGACATATTGAGACCCACAAGGAATCGCGGGCCGGCCACCGCCGCCGACGTGGGCACAGAGCTAGGCAAGCTGGCAGATGGAGCCGGCGGGCTTTGCACCACAGCCCAATGGCGCGAGATCAGCAAGCTCGTAGTGCAGGCAGGCATGTCGGTCCCCGAGCTATGCGGGAGCCTGAACGTACAATCCCTCTCGCAGCTTACCGAGGCCCGCGCCGAGCGCGTGATCAACCGCCTGCGCGAGTTGGCAACCTCAGGGCGCAACTCTCAGGCATCCTGATAGCCAAGCGTAGGTATAGAGGTACCAATGGTGTTGCATGAAGAAGTGCAGTCGTAGATCGTAGGGGCGGACCCGTGTGTATGCCTGGGTGGTTAGCCAAGAAGATCGGGGTCGGGATAGAGGGCGGACACACGGGTCCGCCCCTACGAATTGATACGACAATTGGCAGAGGTAATACCCTGCCGCTTGTGCCCTCCGAGCGGCGGGGTGTCCCTCAATATCCTTCACTCAAAGTTCTTTCATGGAGGAGCGCCACGTGGAGCACTCTTATACGATAAATTAACGTTGTCAACCACGATTCCACGCTTGCCGGGCGTATGAGACGGTGCTATAATAGGCGAGTTGCGACATAGCACACATAATCGTGCCGTAAGGGGGGAGCATAGTTGTCTACAGCATCTCGTGACGCGGCCCGCAAGGCCGAGACGCGTTGGCGGCCCAGGCCTTCAACGATTGCGATCCTGGTGGGTGTTACGCTCGTAACACTTGCCGGTATGCTCATCGCCCTCCCCTCGCTCGGCATCTGGCCCCCCAGGACGCCGCATGACGTGGTGGTCACTCCCGACTCCCCCTACGCTGAAGGCGTGCAGGTCGAGATAGTCGGTACGCCCCTGGCCGTGGTCCAGCAGATCACCAACACGATGGAGGTCCAGGCCACTATGACCGTGGTCACCGAGACCTATCAGCTTGTTACCACGACCGTCAAGATCACCAACAACGTGATGCAGTCTCCCCCTCACATGCCCGGCACGCCTACGCCTCTGCCGGAGGCTGCCAAGATCATCAATGTCAGCGTGAAAGTGCTGTTCTACGACCTCCCCAGGAACAACCCCAACAAGAAGATCGTTGGGAGCGGGGTCGGCAACTACTACAACCCCCAGGGCCTGGAGCCTAAAGCCGGCGCTGAGTTGGTCGTTGTCGCCACCGACGTGGGCGAATACGATAAGGAAAGCGGCTATGAAGCCTTCGCCGACGGCGTCTGGACCGATAAAGATCCTCTCAATACTCCCGAACCGCTGCCAGGCGGACATAGCCCTTATCCCTCCAAGGCCCAGGCACTCATCGCCGCCCACAACCCTGCCCCCTGAGCCCACACGACACTCCCAAGAGGACGAAGGACCAATCTGTCTTTCGTCCTCCGCTTTTGGACGGTAGACGATGGACGATGGACGATGGACGAATGACGCATTTACGTTTTACTTCCGGCCCCGGCCCCTGGTCCCTACGAGGAGATTACCGTGCTTAGACAGACATTCCTGACCCTGTCCAACAGCCGCGAGCTACAGGACATCGCCCTGAGCAACGGCCTTGCGCGCCGGTTCGCGTTGCGCTTCGTGGCGGGCGAGACGCTGGAGCAGGCAGTGAATGCGATCCGCGCCCTCAACAGCAAAGGGATCATGGCTACGTTCGACCAACTGGGCGAGAACGTCAACACCACGGATGAAGCACGCGCGGCGGCGGATTCGTACATAGATGTGTTGAACAAGATCCAATCGACCGGCATCAACTCCAACGTGTCGCTCAAGCTCACCCAGATGGGCCTCGACGTGGACGAAGACCTCTGCTTCGACAACGTGTCTCGTATCTGCGCGAGGGCGCATGATCTCGGCAATTTCGTGCGTCTCGATATGGAGAGCACGGCCTACACCGACCGCACGCTCAACATGTTCAAGCGACTATGGCACAATCCTGGCTATAGGAACGTGGGCGTGGTCTTGCAGGCGTACCTCTACAGGACGGAAGAGGATGTGCGTGAGATGAACCGGCTTGGCGCGCGGGTTCGCCTCTGCAAGGGGGCCTACAACGAGCCTGCCAATGTAGCCTTCCCCAAGAAGGCCGACGTAGACAGGAATTACGCGAAGCTGGCGGCCCTCCTGTTGCGCGAAGGCAACTACCCCGGCATCGCCACGCACGACACCCGCTTGATCGAGTTCGTCAAGCGCTACGCGGCTTCTCACGGCATAGCCCCTGCCAAATTCGAGTTCCAGATGCTCTACGGGGTGCGCCGCGAATTGCAGGTAGACCTTGTGCAACAGGGATTCAACATGAGGGTATATGTGCCGTACGGGCGCGAGTGGTACCCATACTTCATGCGGAGATTGGCCGAGCGCCCGGCGAACGTGCTATTCGTGGTTGGCAACTTGATGAAGCGGTAAGTGGGAGATAGTTCCGAACATATGGACGACGAGTCGCAACAGAGCGAACGAGCCTCCCGACGACGAGAGACCCCAAGCACAAACCAACCCCAGGAGAGCAGCGAGCCTGCACAGCAGGAGGGTGGCGCGCGTCCGGGCAATGGGGGCACCTCCCACCGGCGGCGAATAGTCTCCGGTAAGGGGGAGATCCGGGAGTTTGAATCGCGCCCCGCCCAGGATGCAACCCCATCGCAGCCCGCGTCTACAGTTGTGGAGCAGGTCAATGAAGCGCCGAAGCAGGAGGGGACAGAAGACGGCGCAAACCGGGGTAGATCTACGCCACCAGCCGGAGAAAAGCGTACCCCAACGCCGCACCGCGTCATCCCTGACCTGCGCCACCAGGAAGTCGTGAAAGGCAGCCATCCAGGCGACCGCTACGTGCGCTACGACCGCAACGTAGGCCCGTTTAAGCGGAGGGGCGGGGGCATCCTTTCGGCTTCCCTCGAAACCGAACAGCCACGTGGGCGATGGGGGCGCTTGTTCGCCAGGGTAAAGCGCGTGTTGATCGGCACGCCTATCAGCAGCGAGCACGCGATGCACGAGCGACTGACCAACGTCAAGGCATTGGCGGTGCTGTCGTCCGACGCCCTCTCCTCGGTGGCCTACGCCACGGAAGAGATCCTCCGCATCCTGGTGCTGGCCGGCACCACCGCCGCCATACTCATGTGGGCAAACTGGCTTGGGCTGGCGGTCATCGTCCTGATGGTGATCGTGATAGCCTCATATCGACAAACTATCTCTGCCTACCCACGCGGCGGCGGCACATACATCGTTGCGAAAGACAACCTGGGCACCCTGGCGGGTTTGGCGGCAGCCTCCTCGATACTTATCGGATACATTCTGACAGTGGCCGTGAGCGTGGCGGCGGGCGTGGCCGCGCTCTATTCACTATATCCACCGCTACGCGAGTTCAGGGTCGAGATCGCCATCGGCCTGGTAGTGTTCATTACCATAGCCAACCTGCGTGGCATGCGCGAGGCCGGCAACATCTTCGCCGTGCCCACTTACCTGTTCATCGTAAGCATCCTCGGCATGATTATGTACGGCCTGTTGCGCCTATGGCTGGGAGTGGGTGGCGGGATGGTGTACGAACCGCCCAGCGAGATCCTCGTGCACGAGGCACAGGCAGGCATTCAGAGCCTTACCATACTCTTGCTCCTGCGAGCGTTTACGCAAGGCTCAGCGGCCCTGACGGGCGTGGAGGCTATCGCTGACGGTGTGCCCGCCTTCAAACCCCCTGAGGCGGAGAATGCCCGGCGTACCCTCGTCTACATGGGCGCGATCTCCATCGTGCTGTTCGGCGGTATCACCTTCCTGGCGACCAGCATCGGGGTCATCCCCACGGAGAGTGAGACCGTAGTATCGCAGATCGCCCGCACGGTATTCGGTAGCAACGTGCTGTGGTATGTAATCCAGATCGCGACCGCTCTCATCCTGGTGCTGGCGGCGAATACCGCTTTCGCCGACTTCCCGCGCCTGGGGTACTTCCTGGCGCGCGACCGCTTCATGCCTCACCAGTTTTCGTTCAGGGGTGACAAGCTGGCCTTCTCGTGGGGCATCGTGACCCTGGCCGCGCTCGCCTGCAT
>JBAURA010000814.1:0-3631 GCA_049580985.1 Chloroflexia bacterium | reverse complement strand
GCCCGCCGGCCACCCGGCCTTCCGCGCTATTGAATATCTGAGCGACCGGGGCATCCTGGTTGGCTACACGGATGGCCTCTTCCGCCCCGATGGCCGGGCCTCTCGCGGGCAATTCGCCAAAATGGTGGTCGCGGCTATGGGCTGGGGCCTGATCAGCCCGCCGGAGCCGCGCTTTACCGACGTGCCCGCCGATCACCCGCTCTACGCCTACATCGAGACCGCCGCCGCCAGGGGTCTCCTGCCAGGGTTCCGCGCAGGCACATTCGAGCCGAACCTGCCTGTTTCGCGCAGCCTGGCCCTCCGGACGGTGCTATCCGCCGCCGGCAAAACACTGATCACCGGCGGAGCGCTGATCGCCGAATTGCCGCCCAATCACTGGGCAGCCGGCTGCGATCCCGAAGTCAAGCGAGGCCCCAACGACCTCGACAACACACTATGCGGCAACGCCCCCGCCACGCGCATGGATACCGCCCTGCTCGTCTACAACCTCTACAGGCACATGGAAGTCGTGGAAAGTACCACTCACCTGGACGACCAGGGCCGAGAATAAAAGAAGAGGACGGATTGGCATCCGTCCTCTTCTTTTCGTGCTCGCAATCTCTCAGTAAGCGGCAGCCCTGAGCATACGCTCCAACAGAACGATCAGCAGCCAGGCCGCGATTGGCGACAGGTCGATGGGCAAATTGATGAATCTGCTAAGCACAGAGCGCAATGGCGCCAGGATAGGCTCTGTAAGGTTTACGAGCACCCGCGTCCATGGATCGCGCCCGACAGGGTAGAACCACGACAGAAGCACCCTGATGAAGATCAGCAGGTTCAAGACTTGTAATATCCAAAGAAAGAGCTCTAAGATGGTATACATTCACGGTCCCCTTTTGCCTTTTGATCTTATTTACGTGTGTGGGCAAGCGGAAGTTTCACTTCGGATTGCGCTTCCACTATATTATACAACGCGAAAAGAGAGGAGGTTGCTCTTGCAGCAACCCCCTCTAAAGACGCTGGGTGAAGGTCAGCTTTAGCTCTCGCCTTCCTCTCCTGCCTCTGCACCGGCTCCACCGCTCTCGGCTTCGCCACCCTCAGCTTCGGCCTCTGCCGCTGCTTCCGCCTCGGCTTCCTCGACCTCTTCCTCGGTCACGCGCATCTCGGTGATCTTGACTACCATCTCATCAGGGCTGCTAAGCAGCGTTACGTCCTCCGGTAGCTCCAGGTCGCTCACGTGTATAGCCTGGTCCACCTCGGTCAGCCCGCTGATGTCCACTTCGATCAACTGCGGGATGTTCGCCGGCAGCGACCTCAAGGTGATATGCTCGGTATGGTGCAACAGCACCCCTTCCCTGTTGTGCACAATAGGGGACTCGCCCACCAGCACCAACTGCACGTTCACGGTCATCTCTTCCGTCAGGTTGATCGCCATGAAGTCGATGTGCATAGGCACATGGTTGATAGGATTGCGCTGCACATCGTGTATGAACACCTTATGCGGCTTGCCACCCTCGCCGATAGACAGGTCTACCAGCGTGGTGCTGCCCGCGCGCAAGTATGTGCGCTCGAACTCTTTTTGGGCGACCTGCACGTTCTGCGGCTTCACGTTATAGCCGTACAGCACGCCGGGGATCAGGCGCTTCCGCCTTAGCTGGCCGCTCCTTTTTCCCGTCAGCTCGCGTGGCTCGGCCACTATCGAGAATGTCTTTTCGTTACTTGGCATAAATCCTTTCCTCCTAACATGGCAGAGGCGGGTCGCAACCCGCCCCTTTACTATACTTTTCTATTATACCCGATTTCTCCGCGTCGCAAGTACTGTGCCGGCATGCTATGGCGCAATGGCCTTAGCGCTTGGTTTTCTCCTTGTCGATTACAGACTGGGTGGTCTCAGGGTCGAACGCGTGCATCTTGTCCATGTTGAACGCGACATCAAGTATATAACCAGGCTGCACGTCCGTGCGGTCGTCCACGCGCGAGATGATCGAGTTCGCGCCATTCAGCAAGTAGAGGTACACTTCGCTGCCCATAGGCTCGACCACGTCAATGCGGGTGCGCACCTGCACCAGGTCTTCGGGGCTTTCGTCCTCGTCAAGCATACCCTGGGCAAAACGCGCATCATGGATGTCCTGTGGGCGCAAGCCGAATATGAGCTGCTTGCCCGCATAGGGAGCGATAGAGTCCTTGAACCTGTTGGGGACGCGCAAGCGCATTCCGCTGTCCTGGCCCGCCGTGCCGGGGGCGTTGAGATAGACCCCGCCGTCGGCCTGCTCCACGGTCATCGTGAGCAGGTTCATCGCGGGAGAGCCTATGAAGCCGGCCACGAACACATTGGTAGGATTGTTGAACAGTGCATGCGGGGTGTCGACCTGCTGAAGCAGACCATCCTTCATGACGGCGATACGGTCGCCCATCGTCATCGCTTCCACCTGGTCGTGCGTCACGTATACGGTGGTGGTTTGCAACCGCTGGTGGAGCTTGCTCAATTCGGCGCGGGTCGAGACGCGCATCTTGGCATCGAGGTTCGACAGAGGCTCGTCCATGAGGAACACCTGCGGCTCGCGCACGATTGCGCGTCCCAACGCCACCCGCTGCCGCTGCCCGCCGGACAGTTGCCGGGGCTTGCGCGCCAGCAGGTGTTTGATCCCGATGCTATCGGCAACGTCCTCCACCCTCTTCTTGATCTGGTCGCCCGGCATGCGGCGCAACTTGAGTGCGAAGGCCATATTGTCGAACACGTTCATATGGGGGTAGAGCGCGTAGTTCTGGAACACCATGGCGATGTCACGGTCCTTGGGCGCGACGTTGTTCACCACGCGTCCGCCGATGGACACCGTGCCGCCGGAGATCTCCTCCAACCCCGCGATCATGCGCAGGGCGGTAGACTTCCCGCAACCCGACGGCCCGACCAGCACCATGAACTCTTTATCCTTGATCTCAAGGTCCAGGTCCGGGATAACCGTCACATTGCCGTATCGCTTCTGAACGCCATCGAACACTACGTTTGCCATAGGTTTCCTCCCATATTATTGACAAGTGACGAGTGACGAGTGGCGCGTAAAACGTAACCGAACTCTTAACTCGTTACTCGCCTCCTTCGAGCGCATCCCTCAACACTTCCAGGTTTTCGAGCGCCATACCTGTGCCGATGGCGACGCAGGCAAGGGGGTTATCCGCCACGAAACATGGTATCCCTGTCACCTGCGTCATAAGCTCGTCAATATGGCGAAGGAGCGCCCCGCCACCTGTCATCACCATGCCCCGGTCGATAATGTCGGAAGCCAGCTCGGGCGGTGTACGCTCCAAAACGTGCCGCACCGCGCCCACGATCTGCTCAAGCGGTTCGGAAATAGCCTCCACTACCTCGTTGGTGCGCACCTCGATGGTCCGGGGGAGGCCGGCCACCTGGTCGCGTCCCCTGACCTCCATGGTCAGCTCGTCTTCAGGCTCCAGCGGGAGGGCGCTGCCGAGGTTGAGCTTTAGCTCTTCCGCCGTCCGGTCACCGATTAGGAGATTATACTTGCGTTTTATGTAAGATGCAATAGCTTGATCCAGCTTATCTCCGCCCACCCTGATCGAGTTGCTTACCACGATCCCGTTGAGGGCGATCACCGCCACCTCGGTCGTGCCGCCGCCGATATCGACGACCATC
>JBAURA010000813.1:0-2620 GCA_049580985.1 Chloroflexia bacterium | reverse complement strand
GGCTCTTCCTATCGAAGTTATACGGCGACTAAGGAGCGGGCGGGAAGTTGTAAATGTAGCGACGTGGCAGGAGGTGTGGCGCCAGGTTGGAGCTTACGGCCACTTTCGCCTCAGGCGGCACCATGCTCACAAGCTCGTTCGCGGCGGCGACTGTCGCGGGCGGCTCTGGAAAGAGGAACGCACGCACGGCAGGGTTCTTGAAAGGCACTTGCATGATGACACCCCACACTATGAGCGCAAAAGCCAACAGATACGGATTTTGGATTTTAGATTTTGGATTTTGGATTTCTGCCGATCCTCCATCGTCCTTCGTCCATCGTCCTTCGTCCTTCGTCCTTCGTCGTCCCAGCAAGTTGGCGGCCCCATACACGGCGGCGGCGAAGATGCCGGGAATCAGCAGGAGGCTGTAGTGGTGCTGGTAGTCGTACTGCGCTTCGCGGGTGGAGAGGAGGTTGAGCGCCAGGATAGGCATGCCCAGCACAAGGGGGCGCGCGCCGAGTAATGGCAGAAAGAGCACAGGAAGGAGGAGAGATACCATGTAACCGATCTTTTCGGGTGTGAATACCAGTTGGGCGGTGTCAAGCGGGTGGCTGACCACGTTCCAGATGATCTCAGGCCCGCTCCTGCCCAGGTGGCCGTAATAAGCTAGCTGTGGATTGATACCGCAGGGCCAGCATTCCATTGGGTTCTTTATAGGCCCGGCAGGCGGGGTAAACGCGCCAGGATACGCGAACGCCGGTACCAGCACGAACGTCGACAGGGCGAAGTAGGCAACCCCCACCGCCAGGGGCGCGGCCACTTGCGGCCACGACCTGCGCGTCAGCAGACCGTACACGCCGAACATCATAATCACGAACGACACATCGCTACGCGCCAGCATAGCAACCCCGGCGCACAGCCAGAACAGCTTCCAGTTCCCCTTCTCATACCAGTAGAACGCGAACAGCAATAGTGTTACCGAGAATAAGCGCACCTGGAACGGGTTGAGCACTCCGTGCAAAAGCACAGGGTAAAGGAGGTAAGCAACACCAAACCCAAGCCCCGCGATCTTGCTGCCCAGCCTGTCGCGGGCGAGCCAGTACAGAGGGACCGCGCCCATGCCGGCCCCGGCGATCTGCAAAAAGAAGAGCGCATGGGCCGAAGGAAGGAGGGCATATACAGGCACGAAGAAGAAGAGCATCGGCATCCAGTCCATGCCGAACACCGAGCCGGTGAAGTTGAAGCGCGAATCCTCCATCGGCCTCCCCTGGGTGGTGTTCCAGATGGCCTGCTCGAAGTCCACCTGGTCGTAACCCTGGCCGTAAGTCTCGTACTTATAGATGCTCGCCACGAATATCGCCGCTATCCAGAGCACTATGCCTATCGACAGCAGGAGAGGGGCTTGCAGCTCCAGCCAACGTAGCGCTTCGCCGAAGCGGCTGCCCCGCGCCACCTGCTCCGACACCCGCGCCTCCGCGTTAGCTGTCGCGCCGGCCACCTGGCTCCTCCTTGTCGAGCGGGCGCTGGGCCACGCACACTACCGACAGGCCGAAAGGCAGCCCGGCCCGCCTGAGCAAGCGCGCTTCCAGGCCGTAATAGCCGACCAACGCGCCGTTAAGCGGGCCGGGCAGAGTCATAAAATCGGTCTGCGGATCGCGCGGGTTGCCCCGCCGCTCCGAGGCGCGATAGAGGAGGCTTTTCGCGAAACGCACCATGATCGCGGGCACCAGCGTCAGCGCGTTGCTGTAGCTCAGCTTCAACAGGTTGAAACCGGCCTCACGCGCCACGTCGCCCAGCAGGCGCGTCGTGTAGCGGCGGCGGTGGCCCAGGATGTCGTCCCAATAGGTCCATAGGAACCTGTACGCGGGCACGCTCACTATCAGTATGCCGCCCGGCTTCATCACCCGGTAAAGCTCGCCGAGCGCGGCCAGGTCGTCGTCCAGGTGCTCTATCACGTCGAGGGCGGTAGCAACATCGAAATGGCGGCCAGGGAAAGGCAAGTATGCGGCGTCGGCCTTGCACAGGCGTGTGTGCCCGCGCTCCCGGCAAAAATCGAGGGCTTCCTCGAAGTAGTCGGTGCCGGTGGCCTGGGCGTAGCGCTCAAGGTGCTCAAGGTTCAGGCCCGTGCCGCACCCCAGGTCGAGCGCCCGACGGTCCTGCGGCCTCCCCCTGAGCATGTAGCGCCGTAGCAGGCTGTACACGATCCGGCGCTTGCCGATGTGCCACCAGTGGGTGTGCTCTTTGTCGTAGAGGTCTTTGTAGAGGTCTTCGCGCATTTGGTTCGGAGGTCAGGGGTCAGGGGTCAGAGATCAGGGACTAGGGATCAGTGATAGCGGATGTAGATCAGGTCTATCCAGAAAAGGAGCATGTGCAGGAGCGCGGCGGAGAGTGTGAGTATGGCAAGTGGGCGGCACCACCTCTGCCGCGAGGCCAGCAGGGCCAGGAAGCGGCCTGCCAGGAGCGCGATGGGAGCCGCGCCCAGGTAGTACCAGCGGATCGAGTCGCCCACGAAGCTGTCCAGAAGGGCGAAGACCAGGGTAGCGGCCAGCCACGAGAAGATCAGCGCACGCACAGCGCCAAGCCGCCGGGAAAGGAGGGCTGACCCGTATCCAGCGCTGATTACGAGCAAGCCGCCCATCAG
>JBAURA010000812.1:0-3933 GCA_049580985.1 Chloroflexia bacterium | reverse complement strand
GCGTAAGAGCATTGCATTTGTGTATCCGTGAACACATCTCTATGCTCTTACGCCCCTCCGGGGCTTATGCTTAGGTGGTAAACGATCCGCAGGGCTTGCGCCCTGGGCTAAGCTCTTTCGTCCCTACGGGACTTTCTTACTCCTACATCCTGATAATAGCCACTAGATGTGACTACATTGCGAGCTGTAGTATGCGCAAAACTTGACTTATCTCAAGGAGTAGACAGGCGGTAGCTGCCATACGCGCTCCGCGTATTCGCCGGGCCAGCCTGCCTCCGCCGCTACCCCACCCGTGTAGGTGCGCACGGCCTTGGGCATAGCGTCCGGGCTGCCGAAGAGCATCTCCAGTTGCGACTTGTAGCGGGCTATAGAGGCGATTTTCACCCCGATCAGGTCCCCAATGGGAGTGACGCGAGGGCGCGCAGGCAAGCCCAATTCGCGCAGACGTTCGTCCAGCGCGTTGGGTCGCGCGGCGTAAGGGTAGTCCTCGTAGAAGAGCACGCCGAAGCGCGGCCCCAACCTGCGCGCCGCCAGGAACACAAGCTGGTGGTCTACGTGGCGCCCGACCGCCAGCGGCGCGAACACTCTCACATGCCCCTTTGTATTCAATCGCTCTTGCGCATGCCTGGCTACCACCTTTACCTTGTCGGCTATATCGGCGGCTAACCGGGTGCGCTCCTCACGCACGGGCATCCCGAAGAGGCCCTCGCTGGAAGTGTACAGATATCTACCTTGCTCCCCGCGCCTATAGGGAGCATCCCTCAGATCCAGCCATTCATGATGCAAGCCCAGCAGGCGCATCGCTGCCTCTTCCTCGCGGCGGCGCACCGCGTTTATGCTCTGCACAGCCATCCCGGCGGCGCGCTCCCACTGGTCATGCATGTCCTGCATGAATGGCGAGAGGGGCACATCCTCCGCGTGGGGAGCGGCGAACACCGTGATCCCTATGCAGTGCGCGCCCATACGCGCCAGGCGCGCGGCGATGCCTCCACACGACAGGGGAATGTCATCGAAGTGGGGGGAGAGAAAGAGTGTAAGTGGGGTTGGCTCCATACGTGGCCCGAAACGTGCTCCAAGCGGCTGTAAGCGGCAGTAAACGATATTATAGCAATAGTATGTTCTATTTATCAGCCCTGGTTGGCAGGCGAATAACGGCCAAAGGTGGCAGCACGGTCGCGCGCCTGACCGATGTAGTCACCTGCCTCGAAACGCCGGCCACGTCCGAGGCAGAGGGCGAAAAGGAGCAGGCCGTCCTGCGAGTGAAAGGGCTGGTGGCGCGTACTGGCCCGCTCGGCAAGCCGCGCTTTGTGCCTGCGTCCGTGGTGTCGTCACTGGACGCGCATGGCGTGCGCCTCCATGTTGCCAGCCTCGACCTCCAGCCCTTTGAGCGTCGGGATGGACAAGTGCTCCTCACGAAAGACCTTTGGGATAAGCAGATTATCGATCTAAAGAGCAGGCGCGTCGTGCGCGTGAATGACATCATACTCGACAATAAGAGTGGAAAACAAGACGTAGGCTGGCACGTTTCAGGCGTTGATATCGCCCTGGGCGCGCTCCTTCGCCGTATAAAGCTGGCCTGGGCGCTTGAGGCCCTGATCCGCAGGCCCGTGGGCGCACAGGTGATCGAATGGGCCGACATGGACCTCTTCGCCAGCAATGTGCCCGGCAGCATGAAGGTCGAGCATGCGAAGCTGGCAACGCTCCACCCGGTCGAGATCGCTCGCCTCACGGATGCGGTGAGCTACCACCAGGGCGCGGAGATCATCGCCTCGCTGCACGACACGCTCGCCGCCGACACCCTGGAGGAGATAGCAGCCGAGCGCCAGACCGACATAGTTGACCAGATACCGGAGGAGCATGCCGCCGACATAATCGAGGAGATGGCCCCTGACGCGGCTACCGACCTGATATCTGAACTGCCCGAAAAGAAAGCTGCCGCCTTGCTCGAAGAAATGAACGAAGAGCGTGCCGCCGACGTGCGCCAACTCCTGCGCTACCCCGACCACACTGCGGGCCGCGCCATGACCACAGATTTCGTGTGCGTGCGGCCCAGGATGACAGTCGGCGAAGTGATCGAGGCCAACAAGCCCAGGTTCCTGTCCACCGACCTGATCTATTACATGTATGTCACCGCCTCCGAAGAAGACGACAAGCTGGTGGGCGTGATCACAGTCCGAGACCTCCTGGTGCAGAGCCAGGACACACCCGTGAGTGACTTCATGCTCACCACCTTCCTGGCCGTGCGGGCGGGAGAGCACGAGCGCGCGGTAGCCCGCAAGATGGCCGAGTACAACTTGCTGGCCTTGCCGGTAGTTGACCGCAACGGCAACCTCCTCGGCGTGGTTACTATCGATGACGCCCTCGACTCGCTCCTGCCGGAAGGCTGGAAGAAGCACCTGCCGAGGATCTTTAACTGATGGATCCTAAGCCTCGTTATACCCCCAGCATAGCGGGCGAGCCAAGCGAGGGCCGGGGCATCCCATGGACTACCCAGGTGATGGGGCGTTTGACGTGGCCCGTGCGAAAGCTGCGCCGATTGCCTTTCTGGGCATACCTGGCGGTGCTTGGCCCTGGAATCGTGTCGGCCTCGGCGGGCAACGACGCGGGCGGCATAGCCACCTACTCGCAGGTGGGCGCGGCCTACGGCTACACCCTGCTGTGGGCTATGCTCATCGTCACGGTGGGCCTGATGCTGGTGCAGGAGATGTGCGCCCGCATGGGAGCCACGACGGGTAAGGGGCTGGCCGATCTGATCCGCGAGGAGTTCGGGGCGCGATGGGCCTTGCTCGCCATCGCGGTGCTGCTCATCGCCAACACAGGCGTCACGATATCCGAGTTCGTAGGCATCGCCGCCGTGGCCGGACTCTTCGGCGTGCCCGGCTGGCTCGTCGTGCCGCCCATCGCGCTCCTGGTGTGGTGGATGGTCACCAACGGCTCCTACCGGGTCGTTGAGCGGGTTTTCATGCTCATTTCGCTGGTGTTCGTTACCTATGTGGTGGCGGCGTTCCTCGCCGGGCCGGACTGGGGAGAGGTGGGCAAGTCCTTCATAACGCCGTCAATAACGTTCGAGCCTGAGATGTTGCAGGCGCTGGTGGCCCTCATCGGCACGACCATCACGCCCTACATGCAGCTTTTCGTGCAGGCGTCGGTGGTCGAAAAAGGCGTCACGGTACGCGACTACAAATACACCCGGTTCGACACGGTCATCGGCGCGATCCTGTCGAACGCGGTGTCCATCTTCATAATCATCGCCACCGCGGCTACGCTGCACGCGGCGGGAACTACGAACATCGAGAGCGCAGCCGACGCAGCCAGGGCTTTGGAGCCTGTGGCCGGGGCGGGCGCTACGATGTTGTTCGCCCTAGGTCTGTTCGGGGCGTCGATGCTGGCGGCGGGCGTGCTGCCGCTCGCGACATCCTTCTCTGTGACGGAGGCGCTTGGCTTCGAGAAAGGCGTGAGCCTATCGTTCAGGGAAGCGCCGGTGTTCATGGGCCTGTTCACCGCCCTGCTGGTGATCGGGGCGGCGGTGGCGATGATACCCGGCCTGCCCCTCTTCCCGGTGCTGATCGCGGTGCAGATCTTGAACGGCGCGCTCCTGCCGATCCTGCTCGTTTTCATCGTCAGGCTGGCAAGCAACAAGCGGCTGATGGGCAAGTACGCCATCGGCCCGCTCTACCGCCTCCTGGCCTGGGGCACAGTGGCCGTGATCAGCACGGCGGTGACCTTGATGTTCGTCACCTTCTTCATGTAGTTAGAGTAGCTTCGTCAGCCATCGTTCCAAGAGGCGCACCTTTGGCTGATTGGTGTCGCCTGGCAGGAGCACCTGCAAGTCGGTTGCAAGTCGCTCCGTGAAGTTGTCCAGCCTATCGTGCACAGCGCCTTCGCGGAATTGGTCGGGCTGGATGGGCGTGCCCACCCGTACGGTCAGGTGCC
>JBAURA010000811.1:0-4655 GCA_049580985.1 Chloroflexia bacterium | reverse complement strand
CTCGTACATTCACACGGTCGGCGCACACGTTCACTCTGCTGCGTATTCCGAACAGGAGCAAAGCCTGTTGGATCTCCCTAGCCCAATTCAGGTGCTTGCTCCCCTGCCCGAATACTAAGAACGCTCCATCGTTATTGACCGTGCCATCTCCATCGAACATCCCGCGCAAGTAAGCTGCCAGCAATGGGCCATTCTGCCAGGCGCAATCGGGCACGCGCTCTTTGATGCCCAGTGCCCTAAGCTCATGCACAATCGCTCGTGACGAGATGTTAAGCCGGTGGAAGCGTTTGGGCTTCTCCACAGTCGAGCGCACGCTGTAACCTACGTGCCCCAGTCTCTCACTAATCTCGCGCAGTCTCGGCAGTAAGACTTCCTCGTGTTCAGCTACAAGAAGGCATGCCGCGCCATCATGCAGAGAACCGTCGGAAGCCAGCCTCCCAAGCCATTCACCAAGTGCCACCGAGTCTCCGATATCTCGCAAGCTAACGTCTTTGGCATTCCACACCGGGCTGTAGCGGCGAGTAGGCATTGTTGGCTCCAACGCCCAATCAGGGACTGCCTCACCCAAAATCAGCCTATTCTGGGGCTTGAACTCACCGGGCGTCTTCCACATATCGTTGCCTGTGGTAGGGCGTACAAGGAAACGGTGGTCTGGGCTACACTCGATATTGTTGCCGTCCCAGAGACGTATCCTCACCAGTTGCTTCTGGCCGCTGTACACTACCACAGCCTGCGAGAACTCGCTACCATCCCAGACTGATACTACCTGTCCGCGCAAGCTCTCGATGGGAACGTACCCGTGCGTCTCCTCGAATATACGCGTACTCCCCACCACGCACCCCTGTATAGGCGAATTCTTGCCCTGCCGCTCAATCGCGGCTATCTGCTTGCGCCACTCATCCTCGTTGTGTCGCTTCAGGCTCTCGTCAGGCAGGTTGTAGAAGCGCTTCCTGCCCAGGGGCGTGGCGCTATAGCCGAGGCGCACCGCGTCCTTAGCCGCCTTGTCCAGCCACCTTTGTATGCCTGGATAGGCCGCGAAATACTTGGAGATCAGGCTCTTGGCCTCGTCCAGGGTCACTCCCAGGCGTGGAGCCAGCCCGCCCGGCCCCATGCCATACGCCAGCCCGAAGTTGATCGCCTTCGCCGCCGACCGCTGGGGCTTCTGCACCTGGTCGACCGGCACCCCGAACATCTGCGAAGCGGTCAGGGTGTGCAGGTCCTGCCCCGACGTGAATGCGTCAACAAAAGCCGGGTCGCCAGACAACTCTGCTAGTACACGAAGTTCACATTGACTATAATCGCAAGTAATTAATTTGTATCCAGGCGCGGCCACGAAGCACTTGCGGAAATCGGAGGTGGCAGGGATTTGCTGGACATTAGGCTTGGTGCAATTATGGACTACCAGGCCGTTTGCCAGGAACTCACTCACACCATCAACTGTCAGGTCATACACCGGCCCCACGCCATCCGGCTCGATAGAAACTACCCTCACACAATGTAGTGCTCGTTGCCGGTAACTCTTCGCCATTTCAAGCTCGGGCAAATCCCCCCATCTTTCGAGCAGTTTATCCAGAGTTGTTGTGCCTTGAGGGGAGGCTTTGTAGTACGGAATGAAAGGCTTTACTGACTTGCGGCTTGGGGTGACCATCCCGTGTAACACTGCCTCCCTGTAAAGCTTCGCACCGGATATTCTGATCGGGGTCACCGAACCCGCAGGTGTGCGACGAGCGTTGAGGGCACGCTCATTCTTTCTTGACGACATAAAGCCTACTATGCGCATAAAGCGCGTTACATTCTCACTCCCTGGAATACCCAGGGCGTAACGCGGGGCACCACTGAAGCCGGAGGAATCTTTACGCTCACGTATCGAAGCATAGCAACCCAGGAACGAGAGCATACTTTGCACGGTTTCCAACAATTCACGGTTCACACTCGTCAATCCAACGTGTTCGCCATCCTTCGTAATGTGGCCGTCACCTTCAAAAAGCCCTCTCAGATAGGCTGCCTGAAATATGGCCTGCGCTGAAAGAATTGCGTTGGGCACCCTCTTCGTATGTGCCGTGCCTGAAAGGCCCAGGTTCGCCAGCGCGTTGCTGACCTGGGTGGAGGCCAGTTGAAGCCTGCGCGCAGTTTTATGCCGGTGCTCAACAAATGGAATCCCGAAGAGCCGCGAACTGTACCCTATGACCTTTTCGATTAGCTGCTCATCCCCCCAGCCAAAATCGATTATGACCCTATCATAATGCGCTTTCGTAAACCGAACGCCACGCTTCCCTCTAATAGTTCTATGGCTTTGGTTTTCCACGAAAGTCCCATCTGCCGTGATCAAGCCGGCTAATTCACAAAGCTCCACAGATAGCGCTGTTGGGATCGTAGCCTTCCGCTTCGCGTAATAAGTCCCCGGATCAATCTCTATTGTTGGAACCGGCACAGTCCCATCAAGATCGGCTTCGCGAAGAGATAAAAACATATTGTCGCCGACTGATAAATCACTGACCGGCTTCCATGTGCTACCCTGCCCCGTAAGCACTCTATGATCCGATGTAAGCCTCAATACTCTACCATCAGAAAGAGTCACTTTCATCAAGGGCCGAACGCCATTGCACCATGAGGCAAGCGCTTCTCTCGGACCAAACGATGTCTGCACATAATCAGTGGCCTTAATCTCATCAATCCTTCTGAGACCCTTTGTAGTGCTGATAAGAGTGTCGCCTGCAATGCACGAAAAGCGCCCCGTGTCGGCCCCGTACTGGTTGAAATCGGGGTGTATCCTTCCCGTTTTGGGGTTGATCAGCCCCAGCACATTCTCGCCGAAAGCGGACAGCGTCTTCTCGTGCGAGCGGTATTCCAGCAGCTTGGCTACCGCCGGGTGGTCGAACTTCACCAGCGTGGCTTCCATCGTGTCGGGCAGGTTCACCCCCAGCGTCACGAAGGCTTCCAGCAGCTGCATATTCGAGTTCAAGTTGATCGACGGCACCCCGAACATAGTGGCCTGCATAGAGGCGGGCGCTAGCAGCTCGCTCAGCTCCTCCGCCGACTTCTCGCGCTGGACCGCCACGTCAGCTATGATCTTGCGCCACCGCTCCGTATCGATCCGCACTCCCGCCAGCTCCAGGTCGCCCACGGCCGGTATGCACATGAACTCAAGCTCGGCCACCGGCAAAAGCTTGTGCTTCTTCAACTCCGGCATCATCTGCCGCCATATCGGGATCATGATGAAAGCGTCCCTGGCAGCATAATGCAGTTGCTCCGGGGCCAGGTAGGCGTCGCCGTGCATCGCCAGCTTGTAGAAGCTCTCGCGCACGCTCTTGTCCAGGGTCGCGCCGATATATTTCTGCGCTATCGCCTTCAACGAGATCTCGCGGCCAATACCGGCCATCAGCAAGCGCTCCGCGAGCATGGTGTCGAACATGTTGTTGACGGTGATCCCGGCCTGCTGGCGCAACATCACGTATTCGAACTTGGCGTTCTGCGCCACTTTCATCACTGCCTGGTTCTCCAGGAACGCCTTCAAGGCAAGAGGCACTACCCGGCGGCAATCGACGATATATACTTTGTCTGTAGTGCTTATCTGCAAAAGCAACAGTTCGGAAGTGTGAGGGTCGAGGCCGGTGGTCTCGGTGTCAATGCCGACTACTTTCTCGGAGGCGAGCAGTTCCGCCACTTCCGCCAACCTGGAAGGGTCGCTGATCAGCTCATATTCAAACTCGTTGTAATTGCCCGCGCCAACCTTCACGGGAGCGATTTCTTCCAGGGACGCGGATGCCAGGTCTATCTCCGGGAAAAGGGTGAGCGACACGTTATCGGCCACCGCCAGGTCAACCCTGGCCGCCTGGGGTGGCACGCCCTTCTTGCCGTTTCCATTGCCATAACCGTTGCCGTTCCCGTTGCCATTCGTACTATTCGCACCGCTGGCACGCGACCCATTTCCGTAACCAGGCTGGCTATGTCCATGCCCATTCCCGGCGGGCGCATAATCCGAAATGTGCACCGGCATATCCGCGGGGTGCGGCGGCTCTTCACTTTCCGGCTCCGAACCTGGGACCTGGAACTCGGCATTCTCATCCAGCTTGTCCCGGTAATCAAAATAGAGCTGCCAGTAATACTCTTCGCTGCGCTTCTTAGGTCGCCGCTTCTGGGCCTCGATGCTGTACGGCCCCGCCGCCACCTCATCGACCGGCGCGCCCGTCGATATTCCTTCGACCTTGAACGGGCACACCTCGTAATCGGTCCGGTGGTGCCGGCCACACTCCCCGCACAACCCATATCGCCCCTCGACGGGCAACGCGGCCCCACAATGCTCGCACTTGGGCAGCACCAGGGCGACACCTGACGCTACGCCCAGGTCGGGAGGTAGCGCGCTCCATTGTCGGCAGGCGGGGCAGTGGGTGGTCATGTGGTTCTTTCTTACGTGAAGTCAGCACGCCAGGGCGGCTGGACTCTTATTATACCCTCTTCGGACCGTCTACCGTCCATATTCCACAAACGTGTGAGCCGAAAAAAGATAGACATCGAATCGTAGGCGCGGGTTTGAAACCCAATAGTGTCGCATAAAGAAGGAATGGCAATATCGTAGGGGCGGACCCGT
This sequence comes from Chloroflexia bacterium, assembly GCA_049580985.1. GTDB lineage: Bacteria > Chloroflexota > Chloroflexia > QHBQ01 > JADMIH01 > JADMIH01. Next base: position 67 of record JBAURA010000811.1, on the reverse strand, counting down.
GTGTCCGCCCTGGTGGGTGAGGCGCCAAGATCGGGGTACAGGTACAGGCATACACACGGGTCCGCCC
>JBAURA010000810.1:0-2177 GCA_049580985.1 Chloroflexia bacterium | reverse complement strand
GATGGTGGTTCGATCTGCGCAGGTCTGCTACCACTGTATCGGCCATAATCTCTTTGAGTCAAGACACTTAAGTGCTGTTTGGAAATTGATTGGCATACATTAGTATTTGGCTGATTTGCAGGCAGGGGCTGCTTGCTGCAAGATATACCTGTTTGAGGCAGGTGGCTCCAACCCCGGTGTCAAAAACGTCCAATTCTGGCAACTCCAACCTGCACGCACTCTTGCGGTCCTGTCAGTGGTTCATCGCCAACCTATGTTCCGGATGGTGTACGTAAGCAGTACGGAGCATAGCGGACAGCGGAACTATCCCGGGTTTAAACCGTGTCCGTTAACACGCTCGGGCGTTCCGGCGACCTGCTGCCGGTTGGCAAGGCGCATAGCGGCGATGCCGATGGCCGTCAGGGCAGCGGCCATCGGAAAGACGGCGAAAAGGCTTATCTGCGTTACAAAGCTGCCAAGCGCCGGGCCGATAACCTGGCCGGACACCACCGGCAGGTAGGAGTAAATCATCACCCGGCCCCGGGCTCGCGGTGTGGTGGAGTCGGCCAGCACGTTGAACGAGAGGGTGAAGGTGCCGGAAACAGCCCCGTTTACGAGGGCCCAGGCGATGCCGAAGGATAGAATATCGCCTGTGAGTGCGGGAAGCGGCCAGAGCAGGACGCTGACGCACGCGCTCGCCATCAGCACGCGCCAATGGCCCCAGCGATCGGCAAGCGCACCGAGCAGCGGACCAAATAGCGCGGTGGTCAGGCCGCCACCTGCGATGACCACACCAGTGGCGGTGCCTACGTCCGCACCATTGTATAGCCGTGCGACAACCAGCGGCACGTAGGTGCTGGCGAGCATCCAGCCGGAGAATAGCACGAACAGCGCGGGGAAGAGGAAGCGCAGTCGTCGCGAAGCCCAGATGAGCCCCACCGAGCCCAGGGCCATGCGCACGAGGGATCCCTGCCTGGTCCCCTTGAATTCATCATGGTAGCCGAAGGTCAGGGCGAGCACTACGCCCAACATCAGGACGGAGTCGATGGCGAGGAGAGTGGGGAAGCCCCAAAGATCGACCACGCGGCCGCCGAGCAGCAGGCCCAGGAAAGCGCCCACGGGCGTTGCGCTGTTCAGAATGGAGAAGGCCAGGCCGGTCCGGCTGGGTGGGACGCGCTCTGAGAGCGTGGTGAGCATCAGGCCGGTGATGCCCATCGAGAGACTCATGACGGCGCGCGCCAGCAGGAAAAGCCAGATATTGGCGGCCAGGATAGCGAGGATACCGGCGACCAGGTGCATCACAAACGCGCGCACGAGCACCGGCTGGCGGGCGTAGCGGTCGGCCAGCGCGCCCCAGAAGGGGAGGAAGGGCAGCCCGACAAGGCTGGAGATCGAGACGATCGCGCCGGTCCAGGCGGCCACGTCCTGCGGTGCTATGCCCAGCCGGGGCAAATAGAGCGGGGTGAACGCCCCCATATGGCCCAAGAACATGGCCTCGATCAGGCAGGCGACCGTGTAGAGCGTCAGCAGGTAACGCCAGGAAGAGCCGGCCCGTGACGAGGCCGCGCGGTCGCTCACATCGCTCGGATATGGTTTCAGAGTGTTACCAAAATGCGACCAAAACACGAATGAGAGCCTAAATAGCTCTCATTTCGTGCGTAGAATTAGAACATTCTAACCAATTGTGCCGAAGGCGGGATTTGAACCCGCACGCCCCTACGGGCACTACGCCCTGAACGTAGCGCGTCTGCCGTTTCGCCACTTCGGCGAGGTGGTATCTCAATTATAGGGTATTCAGGGTTTTGCTGTCAAGGATACCAATTGTAGCCGAATGGGTACGAGCTTGTGTCGGCGCTCATCCGTTCCCAGGCGGGAAAAACGCGTGATAAATTAACCCATTTGGGTACTTGCATTTAAGACTATTTGCGTGTATAATTAGAACTAGAGTTCCAGTATTGGAACATAAGGGAATCGTTAGTAGAGCCTAGTTTGAGTGCGAAAGAGAGCTTGGAGATGGATAAGAATATCTTGAAGATAATTAGCAATAAGCCGGCGTTGGGCTACGAGCAAGTGGCCGAGGTGCTGTTCAACTGCGCCACCCTCTTGCAGATGGCGGGGGCCAACCCTTACAGGATCGCGCGCTACCGCCAGGCAGCCGTCAACTTCATGAACCTGGGCACGCCCGCCCTGGAGATGGC
>JBAURA010000809.1:0-2514 GCA_049580985.1 Chloroflexia bacterium | reverse complement strand
AGCACCTGCTTGGCGAGGCTGATCTCGTCGCCTTTCGGCTCGTAGAGGGTGAGGTCGCGCAGCTTGCCGTCGCAGACTATGCCTTTGTTGTCCATTTTCATCAGGTCGCGCGCGGAGAGGAGGTATTCCTGCCCGCCGCGTTGCAGGCCGATGGCGGCCACGGCAGGAAAACGCTCGTCGGGGTTGACGTAGACGTCAATGCACTTGCCGACGGCCTCGTTGCGGATGTCGTACACGGTCTTGTTCAGTAGTTCGCTCAGGAAGGGCATATCTAAATCTTGGATTTTGGATTGCGGATTGATAATTCACCGCAGAGAGCGCAGAGGTCGCAGAGATTGTTATTGATTTTTGGTTTCCGGCCCCTGATCGCTGGTCCCTGATCCCTGTTCGAGCGCGCCGAGGGAGCCTACGGCGGCCCATAGGAGTTCGTCCACGGACATGCCGCCGCTCTGCATCATCTGGGCGAGGAGGCGGGGGACTAGCTCGCGCACGGTGGCCTGGCGCTCTTCGGCGGGGAGACCTTCGAGGAAGCTGTCTACCACGTGTTCCATGAGGGCTTTGCGCTCATCGGAGGTCATCTGGGTAAGCATACGCTCGACGACCCCCAAGATCAGGTCACGCCTCTCGTCGGGTGTCATGCGGGTGAGGGCGCGATCTATTACGTCTTCTACTATCTTCACGATATTACCCTTTGCCGGTTACGTATTGCCATGAAAAGAGCCGGACGGTTAGCCGGCATGCGTCCCTGGAATTATAACACAGGGAGTGGGGGCGGGGATTAAGGGTCCCTTGATCCCCGATTCCTCGTGAGCCAGGACGGTCCTAACTCGAAAGGGGTATGCAGGGGAGCGTACTTACGGGCTAGCATGAGAGGGTAGGACATAAATAGTACATATGAGGTATTCACAGGGGCGGCGGGTGGGGGTACAATGAAGGTGGACGTGAAGCGTCTGTCCCCGCGAGGGGGCGAAGATGAAAGAATAGAGCGGTATTATCGGGAGCAATTATTACTTTGTAGATAGATACCAAACTGGAAAAAGGCAAACCCATCGAAAGGTGGGGACGCAAAACCATTGGATCTACGGCTCGCGAGAGCTAAGACAGCCAGGTTGCCCGGCACATAAGCAGTTATACTCGCCACCGAGACGAGCTCATCGCCCGCTTGGCCCCACGACTGCATTCCACTGATTGCCTGCAACCTCTGTCTGAAACAGGAGAGAGGAAATGCAGGCAACCGCCATTAATACAGCTAACGAAACCATCGCGTTTGCAGAGACACCGGCAGATTATCTGCCCATAGAACTGACATACGCATACGCAACAAACCCAACGAATAGCGGCCTATCGTTCAAGATGCAGCGCCTGGCCGGCCACGTGCTTGGCACGATTGTGCTGGCGGTGGCGCTACTGGCCCAGCCCAGCGCGGCGGCGGTTATGGCATTGACGCAGTCGGGAGGCGGTCCTGAAACTCCTGCCTCGCATAGAGGTCCGGTCTCCTCGGCACTACCCAGCACAGGCGCACCCTCCAGCAGCCAGTATTTCGCCCCCACGGGGAAGAGCGTGAGTGGCGACTTCTTGAATATCTATAAGAAGTACGGCCTGAGCAGGATCGGCTACCCGATCAGCGATGAGGTGAACGAAGGTGGGACGCGCGTGCAGTACTTCGAGCGCGTCAGGATGGAATTCCACCCTGAACTTTCGAAGGCGGGGTACAACGTGCTGCTGACCCGGCTGGGCGTGCAGATCTCAGCAGGCTCGAACTTCGCCACGGTCGCGCCTTTCGCTTCTACCGCGTCACGCGCATATGTGAGGGAGACCGGACACTCGCTGGCCGAGCCGTTCCTATCATATTGGAAGAAGAACGGCGCGGTCGAGTTGTACGGTTATCCGATCTCGGAAGCGCTCAGGCAAGATGGGATGACGGTGCAGTGGTTCGAGCGGGCGCGCATGGAATACCACCCAGAGCTTGAGAGCAAGGGGCAGGCGGTGCAGTTGACCCTGCTGGGCAAGCTGGCTTATGACAGGGCCGGCCAGGCCGCGCAGACGCCATCGGGTGGGGCGGGTGTGGCAGCGCCCCAGGCACCCGCAGGTGGGAGCCAGGCAGGGGTTACGCTGACGGACAAGGAAAGCTACGTGCTTAAGGCGATCAACGACCAAAGGGCCGCCGCCGGGCTGGCACCCGTGCAGATCAACGCGGGGCTGACCGACCTGTCGCGCTACCGCAGCAACGATATGGCGAGCAGGAACTATTTCAGCCACGTTACCCCTGAGGGAGGGAAGTTCCTGGGGATGTTGAGCGACCGCGGGGTGGCGTATAAGTTCGCTGGAGAGATACTGGCACGCAACAACTACCCCAGCGAGCAGGCGGCGCAGATAGCGATGGAAAGCTACCTGGGCAGCGCGCCACACAAGGCGATCATCATGGACGGCAGGTTTACGCAGGTAGGCGTGGGGTACGCTGTGGGCGGGGAAGAGATGAGCTACTTCACGGTTATCTTCATCCAGCCTTAACAG
>JBAURA010000808.1:0-3046 GCA_049580985.1 Chloroflexia bacterium | reverse complement strand
TGCTGAACGCAGTGAAGAATCTCGTCCCATAAGATCATGCGTGAGGAAACAGATTCTTCACTGCGTTCAGCATGACACAGGGATTTAGTCGGCTTCTTAGCGGCTTGGCACTCTTTTCATGCATGCGCAAAACGTGAATTGTGAGGAGTAAGTGGCGCATGACAATTTACATACAGGACTGAGGGAGACAATGGACAACAATCACGGATCTCGCCGTGCCCCTATCGAGATGACCCCTGGGCAGTTCAGGGATCTGGGGCACAGGCTGGTGGACAGGATCGCGGACTTCATGGCGGCTATGCCGGAAGGAAAGGTGACGCCTGGGGAGTCGCCGCGCCAGGTGCGCGAAGCCCTGGGCGCTCGGTTGGGGCTGCCGGAGAGGGGAAGCGACCCCGCCGCCTTGCTGGACGAAGCGACCGATCTCCTTTTTGAGCATTCGCTCTTCATAGGCCACCCGCGCTTCATGGGGTTTATCACGTCCTCACCAGCGCCGATAGGGACGCTGGCCGATCTGCTGTCGGCAGCCGTGAACCCTAACGTGGGGGGCTGGGTGCTGTCCCCCATGGCGACTGAGATCGAGGCCCAAACGGTGCGTTGGATTGCCGAATTGCTTGGTTACCCCACAGACTGCGGCGGCCTACTGGTGAGCGGCGGCAACATGGCGAACTTCGTAGGCTTCCTGGCGGCGCGGAGGGCCAAGGCCCCGTGGGATGTGCGCGCGGGTGGCATAGCAGGGGAAGGTGGGCAGCGGCTCAGGGTCTACACGTCGTCTGAGACGCACACCTGGGTGCAGAAAGCCGCCGATCTCTTCGGCCTGGGGACAGGCTCGATCAGATGGATAAGGACCGACAGCCGCCAGCGCATGGACGTGGGTGCGCTACGGCAGGCCATCGTGGAGGACAAAGCGCGCGGGGACCTACCGTTCCTGGTGGTGGGCACGGGCGGGTCGGTCAGCACGGGTGCAGTGGACCCCTTATATGAGATAGCCGAGATCTGCAAGGAGCACGACCTGTGGTTCCACGTGGATGGTGCCTATGGAGCATTCGCTGCCGCCGTGCCGGAGTCGCTCGGCTGCCCACCCGATCTGAAGGGCCTAAGCCTGGCCGATTCGGTGGCGGTGGACCCGCACAAGTGGCTCTACGCGCCCCTGGAAGCCGGGTGCGCCCTCGTTCGCAATCGCGACGACCTGCACGACACGTTCACCTTCCACCCTCCTTACTACTTCATGGAAGAGTACGAAGACGAGCCTGAGATTAATTACCATGAGTACGGGATGCAGAACTCGCGCGGGTTCCGCGCCCTGAAGGTGTGGCTGGCGCTGCGGCAGGTCGGGCGCGAAGGCTATGTGGGCCTGATGGCTGAGGATATAGCGCTCACCCGCATGATGTACGAGGCGGTCAAGCAGGAGCCTGACCTGGAGCCGTATACTTGCGACCTGAGCATCGCTACCTTCCGCTATGTGCCGCCTGGTTTGCGCGATGGGGGCGCGGAGCACGAAGAGTATCTTAACAAGCTCAACTCCGAGCTTGTTAAGAAGATCCAATCGAGCGGTGAGCTATTCATCACCAACGCTGTGATAGGGGGCAAATTCCTCCTGCGAGCCTGCATAGTCAATTTCCGTACTTCGGCAGATGATGTGCGTGCTCTGCCGGGCATTGTGGTCCGGTTGGGGCGCGAGGTGGACAGTATGATACGTAATACGTAACCACCAAGAAGCCAAGATCGCCAAGGATCGCCAAGATTTATTATGGAGTGCACGTATCATGTATCACTCATCACGCTTTCAGGAGGCAATATGGGTGGGAAGTTCAAGGTGGCGGCTGTGCAGGCTATGCCGGTGTTTCTTGACCGGGAGGCTACCGTCGAGAAGGCTTGCCGCCTGATCGCGGAGGCGGGGGCGGCGGGGGCGCGGCTGGCCGTCTTCCCAGAGGGGTTCATACCCACGTACCCCGACTGGGTATGGGCGGTACCGGCGGGCGATGGTGATACGCTGGCTGGGCTTTACGCGGAGTTAGTAGCTAACGCGGTTGACATACCAGGCCCAACCATTGATCGCCTTTCTGGAGCCGCACGCGAGGCGGGCATATACGTGGTGATGGGTTTGAGCGAGCGGAACATCGAGGCGAGCGGAGCCAGCCTGTACAACACGCTCGTTTATATCGACGATGCAGGCAACCTGCTGGGCAAGCATCGCAAGCTGGTCCCCACGGGAGGCGAGCGTTTGGTGTGGGCGCAGGGGGATGGCAGTACATTGGGCGTGTACGATACGGCGCTGGGTAAGCTGGGCGGCCTGATCTGCTGGGAGAACTATATGCCGCTGGCGCGCTACGCCCTGTATGCATGGGGAGTGCAGATCTATGTAGCAGCCACCTGGGACCAGGACGAGCCGTGGCTCTCCACGCTCAGGCACATCGCGAAAGAGGGGCGTGTGTATGTGATCAGCAGTTGCATAGCGATGGGCAAGGACGACATACCCGACCGTTACGCTTTCAAAGCGAAATACTACGGCGAGGCTGGAGAGTGGATCAACATGGGCGACAGTGCCATCGTGAACCCGGAAGGCGAGTTCATCGCGGGGCCACTCAACAAGGAGGAAGGGATACTTTATGCCGAGTTGGACCCCAGCATGATGAGCGGGCCGAAGTGGATGCTGGATGTGGCGGGCCACTATGCGCGCCCGGATGTGTTTACGCTGACGGTGAACCGGGAGAGCAGAAGGCTCGTGGAGGAATCGAATTGACCCGCACACAGACCGACCGCAACGTTCGCCTCTGGATGGAGCACGTGCTGGCGGAGAACCGGCGTGACCTGGAGCGCCTGATCGACACGCTGCACGAAGAAGCGGTGTACGAGATCGTACCGCTCAAGAAGGCGTGGCGTAGCAAAGAGGAGATACGCGAGTTTTACCATATGCTGTGGGAGGCCATGCCCGACGTAAAGCTCGATCTGCGGTCGAAGGTGGCGGACGAGTACTACGTGGTGGAGGAGTCGCACGTGCACGGGACGCACACAGGCCCGCTCTTCGGGATACCGCCCAGCGGACGGC
>JBAURA010000807.1:0-6613 GCA_049580985.1 Chloroflexia bacterium | reverse complement strand
CATGTACACCAGGTCTTCGGTCGCGAGGTTGCCCGATGCTCCCGGCGCGTATGGACAGCCACCCAGCCCGCCCGCCGACGAATCGATGGTAGAGATCCCCATCTGGAGCACTGCCAGCACGTTGGCGAGGGCCGTGCCGCGAGTGTCGTGGAAGTGCGCCGCCAGCCGGTCGGCGGGTATCGTGTCTAGCAAGAGGCCGAACACGCGCTCCACGTCGCCGGGAGTGCCGATGCCAATTGTGTCGCCTATAGAGATCTCGCTTGCCCCCATGGCGAGGAGGGCGTTTGCTACATCCGCCACCTTCGCGGGCGGGACGTGCCCTTCGTATGGGCAGCCCAGGGCCGTGCTCACGTATCCACGCACGACGATCCCGTACTCTCGCGCGAGGGAGATGACCGGCCCGAAGTTGTCGAGCGACTGCGCTATAGTCGCGTTGATATTGGCGCGCGTAAAGCTCTCTGACGCGGCGGTAAAGACGGCGATGTCGGTCGCGCCCGCCTCGATTGCGCGCAGCATTCCCCGCTCGTTGGGCACGAGCACCGGGTAGCGCACGCCCTCTTTGCGCGTGATACCTGACATGACTTCGGTCGCATCCGCCAACTGGGGTATCGCCCTGGGGCTGACGAACGAAGTGGCCTCTATAGCGGGAAGACCGGCATCCGAAAGGAGATCGATATACCGGATCTTGGCTTCGGTGGGCACAGGCGTGGCTTCGTTTTGAAGGCCGTCGCGCGGGCCTACTTCATAGACGGTGACGTGTTTGGGGATCGATAGCATGATTTGCGGAGATGGGCGGTGGCGCCTTAGTGTTTGTCCAATTCAACGATTATGTCGCCGACCGCCACCTGGTCACCCTCCTTGTATTTTACTACAACCACGCTACCGTCGTGGGGGGCGCGGACGGTGAACTCCATCTTCATCGCTTCGATGATCACCAGGGCCTGCTCCTCGCTCACCTGGTCGCCGGGCGCGACCAGCACGCGCAACACCTTGCCGGGCATGGGGCTTTCCAACGAGTCTTCATTCAGCAGGTGCACACTCTTGTCAAGACGCTCGGTGGCGAGGGAGGGTGCCGCGCGCACAATATACTCGCGCCCATCCCAGATCAGCGATACAACGTCGCCAGGACCCCAGCCGAATTCGATGGAATGTAGCGGCTCGCCGGGAAGTTCCACCTGCACCACGGGGGGCACGTTGTCGAAGTGTGCGGAGATGTTCGACTGAGGCCTGAGTTTGAGGTGTACCAACTGGTGTGCCAGGGGCGTATCGGCCTGCTTCACCTCGGCCTGCCACGAATCGGGATCTGCGCTCGCCCGCGAAAGGGAGACTGAGTAGGGGTGCCCCTCGATCAGGAGCGTGATATTGAGGTCTTGCCTTGCCAGTCGCCAGGCGTTAGCCTGCCACACGTCCAGGGGAGGCGCGCCCGGCTCTCCGTAGTCTTCGGACAGGAGACGCACCGTAGCGCCCGCCAGGATCACGGGGAGCGGCGCGAACGCGAACGCCCCCGGCCTGTAGTATCGCTCGATAAATCGGGTGGAGAGGTTGCCCATCTCGACCTGCGGGTGGCCCACCAGCCAGCGCAGGAAGTCGAGGTTGGTGCGCACGCCCCCGATGCTGAGGCCGCCCAATACCTCCCTCATCCGGCGCAACGCGTCTGCGCGCGTCTCCCCCGAAGTGATAATCTTGGCGATCATGGGGTCGTAAAAAGGAGTAATCGTGTCGCCCAGCGTGACCCCGGCATCTATGCGCACGTCCTGGTCGGCGAAGGGCATCTCTAGTTCGGTAATCTTGCCGGTGGACGGGAGAAAGCCGCGCTCAGGGTCCTCCGCGTAGAGGCGGACCTCGATTGCCGACCCGACGAACTCAACGTCGTCCTGCGAGATCCAGAGCGATTCGCCCGCCGCGATGCGCAATTGGGCCTCGACGAGATCGACGTCCAGGGCTTCTTCAGTGACCGTGTGCTCGACCTGCAAGCGGGTGTTCATCTCCAGGAAATAGAACTCGCCGTCCTCGTATATGAACTCGACCGTGCCAGCGTTGGCATAGCCCGCCGCCTTCGCCAGCGACACGGCGGCGCGTGTGATGCCCATACGCAATTCAGGCGTGACGACGGGCGAAGGGGCCTCCTCCAGCACCTTCTGGTGGCGGCGCTGGATCGAGCACTCGCGCTCGCCCAGGTGGATTACATTGCCGAAATTGTCGCCAAGCACCTGCACCTCTATGTGGCGCGGCTCGGTCAGGTACTTCTCCAGCATGACCGCCGAATCGCCGAAAGCCGCCTGCGCCTCTCGCTGCGCGCCAGCCACCCCTTCCGCGAAATCGTCGGGCCGCTCGACCACGCGCATGCCTTTGCCCCCACCGCCCGCCGAGGCTTTGATCAAGACCGGGTAGCCAATTCGGCCCGCCTCCGCGCTCAGGGTGTCGAGCGACTGGTCATCGCCCAGGTAGCCGGGCACTACGGGCACCCCGGCTCTTATCGCGATCTTCTTGGCCTCGATCTTCGAGCCCATCAGCCCTATAGCTTCAGGCGAAGGCCCCACCCACGCCAGCCCTGCCTCGACCACCGACCGCGCGAAGGCCGCGTTTTCGGAGAGGAAGCCGAAGCCGGGGTGGATCGCGTCGCAGGCGGCCACGCGGGCGACCTCGATAATTTTATCGCCTCGCAGGTAGCTCTCGGAGGCGGGTGCGGGGCCGATAAAGTGCGCCTCGTCGCAGGCTCGCACGTGCAGGGCATCGCGGTCGGCCTCCGAATAGACCGCCACGGAGGTGATGCCAAGCTCGCGGCAGGCGCGGGCTATGCGGACCGCGATCTCGCCGCGATTTGCTATCAGGAGCTTGTGGAAAGGGAGTGGCATAACGCGTTAGTCTTCGATCCAGGGAGCAGGGTGCTTGTCGAGGAAGGCGCGCAGCCCGGCCTGGCCTTCCTCGCCCACGCGTAGCGAAGCAATAGTTTCCGCTGTCATCTGCATAGCTGTCGCCGGTTCAAGGTCGGGCACGGTCGCGATGAGCGCCTTAGCGCGGGCGATTGCGCCGGGCGCGCTCGATTTTATCTCCTTGATTATGCGGTCCACTTCAGCGTCCAATTCATCCAGGGGGCACGCTATGTGAATCAGACCTATGCGCAAGGCACGTTCCACGCCAAAGCGCTCGGCGGTGAGGAAGAGGGCGCGGGCGTGGCTCCTGCCTACCTTCGCGAGCACGTAGGGGGATATGACCGCAGGGGCGATACCCAGCTTCGCCTCCGAGAACGCGAAGCGCGTCTCCTCCGAGGCCACGACTATATCGCATACGGACGCCAGCCCTACACCGCCGCCCAGGGCAGCTCCGTGTATCCGCCCGATCACGGGCACGGGGCAGCGGTTGATCGTGTCGAACATACGCGCCATCGACATAGCATCGGCCACGTTCTCTGCCTGCGTGTAGTCCAGGCTGGCGCGCATCCAGTTGACGTCAGCCCCCGCGCAAAATGACTTGCCCGCTCCTGAGAGGACCACAGCCCGTACATCTCCCACCGGCCTGGTGGCAAGCTCCTCGAAGGCTGCCTTCAACTCCTCGATCAACTCGCGATTGAAGGCATTGTGTACCTCCGGGCGATTGAGCGTGATCCGGCAAACGCGCTCAGCGGTGGTGGCCAGCAGATACTCGTAACTCATATCCTACATCCTGAACACGCCGAAGTTCGTGTCGGGCACGGGCGCGTTCATCGCGGCGGCTATACCCAGGCCAAGCACCATGCGCGTATCGGCGGGATCTATGATGCCGTCGTCCCAGAGGCGGGCGGTCGAATAGTAGGGGTTGCCCTCGTCCTCGTACTTGTCGAGTATCGGCCTGGTAAACGCCTCGCGCTCGTCGTGGTCGAGGTCCTTGCCTGCGGCCTTGAGGTTGTCGAGCCGCACCGTCAGGAGGACGTTGGCGGCCTGCGTGCCTCCCATGACTGAGATGCGGGCGTTGGGCCACATCCAGAGCTGCCTGGGCGCGTAGGCCCTGCCACACATGGCGTAGTTGCCCGCGCCGAACGAGCCGCCGGTGATCACCGTGAACTTGGGGACCTGCGCGTTCGCCACGGCCATCACCATCTTCGCGCCGTCCTTCGCGATCCCCCGGTTTTCGTACTCGCGGCCCACCATGAAGCCGGTGATATTCTGCAAGAAGACGAGCGGCACGCGGCGCTGGCAGCATAGCTCGATGAAATGCGCCCCCTTGAGCGCGCTCTCCGAAAAGAGGACGCCGTTATTGGCGACGACGCCGACCGGGAAGCCCATGATCCGGGCGAAGCCGCACACCAGCGTGCTCCCGTATAGCTGCTTGAACTCGTGGAAGCGCGAGCCGTCTACCACGCGGGCTATGATCTCGCGCACGTCGTACGGCTTACGCACGTCAGCTTCCACAACGCCGTATATCTCGTAGGGGTCGTACAGGGGCGCTTCGGGCGTGGTGACTTCCCACGGGTAGTGCTTCTGGCGAAAGAGGTTGGCGACAATATCGCGGGTGATCGCCAGCGCGTGCTCGTCGTCCATCGCGTAGTGGTCGGTGACGCCGCTGATCCGGCTGTGCACGTCCGCCCCGCCCAGGTCTTCGGCTGATACCTCCTCGCCGGTGGCGGCTTTCACGAGGGGAGGCCCGCCCAGGAATATCGTGCCGTTCCCCCTCACGATCACCGTCTCGTCAGACATGGCGGGCACGTACGCGCCCCCCGCCGTACACGACCCCATCACTACGGCGACCTGGGGTATGCCGCGCGCAGACATATTGGCCTGGTTAAAGAAGATCCGCCCGAAGTGCTCCTTGTCGGGGAATACCTCGGCCTGGAGGGGCAGGAACGCCCCCCCGGAGTCGACCAGGTAGATGCAGGGGAGGTTGTTTTCGAGCGCGATCTCCTGGGCACGCAGGTGCTTCTTGACGGTGAGCGGGTAGTACGTGCCGCCCTTCACCGTGGCGTCGTTCGCGATGATCAGGCATTCCTGCCCGGATACCACGCCCACGCCTGTGATCATTCCGGCGGCGGGCGCGTCTCCATCATACATATCCCACGCAGCGAGAGGCGAGAACTCCATGAAGGCGGTCGCCGGGTCGAGGAGCCGTTCGACGCGCTCGCGGGCCAACAGCTTGTCCCTGGAGCGATGCCTGGCTATGGCCTCGGGGCCACCGCCGAGCCTGACGGTGTTCAGGCGGTCCCGCAACTCACCCACCAGGCCCGCCATATACGCCTTATTAGCTACAAAGGCTTCGTTGCCGGTTTTCAGATGGGATTTGATGATTGCCATGGTTGGAAATAGAAATTAAGAAGTGAGAAATGAGAAATGAGACTTACGTATGTCTCACTTCTCACTTCCCACTTCTTATTTCTCTCTTCTCGACTGTCACTTGAAGAAGTTGAGGTTCTTAGCGATATAGGACTGGTATTCTTCGGGTACGTCGTCTTCGGGATAGATAGCGTTTACCGGGCACTCAGGCTCGCACGCGCCACAATCTATGCACTCATCGGGGTCTATAAATAGCTGCTCGGCGGCTTCGAAGCCCGGCTCGTCCTTGCGTGGGTGGATGCAGTCCACCGGGCACACGTCCACGCAGGCGGCGTCCTTGACGGTGATGCAAGGCTCTGTAATGACATAGGTCATTGTACGTATTCCTCCTCTGTATGCTTACCTCCGGCCATTATACATGAGCGTCACGCACGGCGCAATAGTGTATAGGCGCGGGCAAGACGGCAGGCTGGCGCACGCAACCTGTTTCGCCTGGGCGCGTTTTATTGTAAAGTAAAATGGCCTGCACAGCACAAGCAAGGGAGGTCGCCAATGCGTATGCCCCAGATTCCCTCCAATACCAGATTCGGCCCACGCTCGCCACGCGCGCGGCGCGTAATGGCGCTGCTCATGTGCGCGTTTACGCTGCTCGTGCTGGGTAGCGGCTCCACATCGGCCCAAACCACTGAGGGCAAGGATACCACGGGTCATGCCCGTGTGATGCATAGCTTCCAGGTGGTCGCCCGCCACTGGAACGTACCGCTCGCCGTGCTCATGGCGGTTGGGTGGGTCGAATCGCACTGGGAGCAGCGCAATGGTGACCCGGCCCTGGACGGCGGCTACGGGATAATGCACATCGTTGGCGGCACGAGCGGTACGATGGAGCGCGCGGTCAAGCTTACCGGCTTGACGCCCGAGTCCATTCGGTATTTTGAAGAAGCCAATATCGAGGCTGGAGCCGCACTTTTGCGCGACATATCCCGTAAAGCACAAAAGGTAGGACAAAAGGCAGCCAGGCTTGCGGATTGGTACGAGGTAGTGGCAGCATATTCGGGAGCGCCCGACCCTCTCGTGCGCGATGGTTACGCCCAGGAGGTATTTCGCGTGATTCGGGAAGGGGTCTCCGTGACTCTTTCGACCGGAGAGGTAGTCACCCTCCCTCCTACTCCCGTATATGACATACCCGCGCCCTTGCCCGCTCCGGCCAGGGAACCCGACAGCGACGATTACCCACCAGCGGCGTGGGTGCCCGCCCATCCCAACAACTATACCGTGGGCAGGCCATACCCGCCGCTCGATAAGGTGATCATCCACGATACGGAAGGCTCTTATGCGTCGGCGATCTCGTGGTTCCAGAACCCCGAATCGCG
>JBAURA010000806.1:0-6940 GCA_049580985.1 Chloroflexia bacterium | reverse complement strand
CTCAGAATGACAAAGGAGGTTGGGTCGGCTTTCTTGACACATTTTCGTTAGCAAAGTACTTGGTCAAGCGTTTTAGCCAGTGTGGGTGTTTCTTTCTCTTTCAGAAGATATTTATCGAATATGGCGTAAAATCGGCCATTTTTCGTTGACACCGGGCATTGCCGGTTGCTACAATAGATAATACTTTGCCGCCGGCACCCGCGCGGGCATGGGCTTACTCAGCAGGCCAGATTGTGGACACCCCTCCCTTTGTGTCTCAGGCATGCTCGATACCTGCTCCGCAGCCCGTATTTCGGCGGCAATGTTTGTGTAGTTTCCACAAGAAGGATAGGAGAAAAGACTTTAATGGCATATAACCCAGGAAGCGCCACCCCAGAGCGTATGCAGGGCAGAGAGCGGTCGGCAGGTGCGCGCAGGCGCGCGTTATATCTGCTGGCCGTGTTACTGCTCGCCATAGGCGGCATAGCAGCAGCGATCCGCATGACTACCTCCCAGGTCAGCATACAGACCGCCGAGCCGCCTCGCGTGGCGGGGGAGCTGCCGGGCGGCGAGGGAGAAGAGTACGAGGCATATGCGGCCAACCCGGCGCGCGTGCCGGGCGAGTCGGGCGAGAGCGCCTTCCTCACCAGCATCGAGGACTATTGGCTGACGCGCATCAGCTATCCCACGGGCCGCTTCGACACCCGCTGGGTGGTGCAGGCCGCCGAGCAGGACAGGCGGGTCGAGGCGCGAGTGCCGGCAGGCCAGGCGGCCTACAGCAGGGGTGAGTCGCCTCTCGCGCTCGACCCCAACAGCTGGACCTCCCTTGGCCCCCAGCCTCTACAGAGCGACGGCTGCCAGGGCTGCTTCTCCTACGGGCACGTTTCGGGCCGCATAAACGACATCGAGGTCGACCCGGTTACACCGAACGTGGCCTATATCATCCCGGTGGGCGGTGGCGTCTGGAAGACGACCAATTGCTGCACAGCCACCACTACCTTCTTCCCTGTCACCGACGACCCCTTGATCTCGGTGGTGACGGTGGATGATCTTTCCCTTGACCCCAACAATCACAACACGATCTATGTGGGCACTGGAGACCTCAACTACGGCTCCTTCTCGATGGGCAGCGCCGGCATCCTCAAGAGCACCGACGCGGGCGTAACGTGGAGCGTGAAGGGCGCGGACGTATTCACGCCTTACTACCCGGAGCCCGCGGGCCAGTTCCCGCAGTACCAGGCGGTGGGTAAGGTGGAGGCCGACCCCAATAATTCCAACACTGTGATCGCGGGCACCAAGACCGGCCTTTACATTTCGTATAACGGCGGCGACAACTGGACCGGCCCCTGCCTCACCAACGCCTTCAACACCCAGCGCCAGGACATCTCCGGCCTGGTTCTCAGCGATGCCGGCTCGTCCACCGATATGTGGGCGGTGGTTGGCACGCGCGGCTACAGCACTACCGTGCAGTACAACCTGGCCGAGAACGGCGCTAACGGCATCTACAAAGCGCAGATCCCGACCAGCGGTTGCCCCACAGGCTGGACCCTGGTGAGTCGCCCGGACAACGGCTGGCCGGCAGGCACAGGCTCCGGCACCCCGGTGTACCAGGGCGGCAACAGCCTGGGCCGCATTGACGTAGCCATCGCGCCCAGCAATCCCAACGTCTTCTACGCGGTGGTACAGGCCATCGGCACATTCCAGGGTGGCGTGAAAGGCGTGTGGCGCACCACCGATGCGGGCACGACCTGGAATATGCAGGCAGGTTTGGGCAGCGGGGCAACTGAATGGGCCGGTTGCGCCAGGACCGGGCAGCAGAACTGGTACAACCAGCATATAGAGGTTGACCCCAACAACCCGGACGTGGTGCTCGTCGATACTATCGACATCTTCAAGTCCACCAACGGGGCCGACACGTTCACCAACATCACCTGCGGCTACAACGGCGGGCGCACCCACGTGGACCAGCACGCCCTTGAGTACCTCCCAGGCTCGTCCAGCCAGTTGCTGGCGGGCAACGACGGCGGTATGTACCTCAGCACCAACATCGACACCGGCAGCCCAACCTTCACCCAACTCAACGACAGCCTCAACACCATCGAGTTCTACGGCGGCGACATTACGGCCAACTTCGCCAACTCGGCCTCGCCCGGTATCAACGCTGGCGCGCAGGACAACGGCTCGCCGGTGTACGTGTGGACCACGCCCACCGTTGGCCCGGCTATGTGGCAGCTACGCAGGGGCGGCGACGGTATGTACGCCCGCATAGAGCCGGTGCTGGGCCAGCGCTGGTACCAGGAGAGTCAGAACGGCGCTATGGCGGTTTCGCTTACCGGCCCCTATGGTCCGCAGGTGGGCGCTACCGGCGGCTGGGGCAGCGACCGTCTCAGCTTTGTCTTCCCTTATGAGATCTTCAAGGGCAACCCCAATGGCCCCGCCTTGCAGGACTGCCCGCCCACCGGCTGTACGCACATGATCGCGGGCAGCTATCGCGTGTGGGAGACGATCCTGGGGGCGGTGCCGGCCTCAAGCTGGTACATCAACAGCCCGGACCTCACCAAGAACACGCTGGCCGACCGCTCTTTCATCAATCAATTGAGCTACGCGTACACTATCTCGACTACGGCTATCGTGGGCACCAACGACGGCAACGTGCAGTATGGCTTCAACCTGGGCCAGGGCACGGCTAACACCGCTACCTGGGTGAACGTGACGGGCAGCAACAGCGTGCTGCCCAACAGGCCGATCCTGGACGTGACTACCGACCCCGTGAATCCCTTGATAGGATACGCGGCGGTGGGCGGCTTCGACCAGAACACGCCTGCCACGCCGGGCCACGTTTACCAGGTGACATGCACGGCCAATTGCGGTTCCTTCACCTGGCTGAACAAGAGCGGCAACCTGCCCAACATCCCGGTCGACTCGATCATGGCTAACCCGAACTTCCCGCAGCAGGTGTTCGCGGGCAGCGACTGGGGTCTGTACTACACCAACGACATCACCGCAGGCTCGCCGACGTGGTACAGGTTCAACACGGGCATGCCTAACACGATGATCTGGGACATGGCTATTGACCGTGGCGCGACTACGCTGGCGCTCTTCACACGCGGCAGGGGCGCTTATGTATGGCCTCTGCCCACCGGCCCCTTCGGCGCGACGCCCACGCCGGGCGGACCCACGGTTACCCGCACCAGCACAGCCACCAATACCACTATCGTGCCCACCAGCACGCGCACCAACACGGCGGTAGCTACCAGCACATCACAGGCCACGAGCACCCGCACCAATACGGCAGTGGCTACGGCTACTCGCACCAATACGGCCGTACCTACACAGACGCCAGGCGGGGCAAGCGCTACGCCTCAGCCGTCCAACACCTCCACCTCTACGCCTCAAGCCACCAACACTCCGGGTGAGCCTACCGCTACAGCCACAGCCTGCACGTTGCTGTTCACGGACGTGCCGACAGACCACACCTTCTACGAGAACATCAGGTGCCTGGCTTGCAGGGGCATCATCAACGGCTACAACGCTGGTTGCGCGACTGGGAACCCCTGCTTCAAGCCTGGTAACAACGTAACAAGGGGGCAGCTAGCCAAGATAGTCTCTAACTCGGCAGGCTTCTCCGACCCTGCTGGGCCGCAACAGTTCGAGGACGTGCCGGTTGGGTCTACCTTCTTCGACTACATCTGGCGACTAGCCTTCAGGGGTATCGTATCCGGCTACCCCTGTGGTGGTCCCGGCGAGCCTTGTATAGCACCTGACAACAGGCCGTACTTCCGCCCGAATGCCGATGTCACCAGGGGGCAACTCTCCAAGATAGTGGCAGAGGCGGCAGGGCTGACCCAGCCTGCGGGGGCACAGCAGTTCGAGGACGTACCCCCCGGCCACACCTTCTACGACTACATCTGGCGCTTGACCGACCTAGGCATCATGAACGGGTACCCGTGTGGTGGGGAAGGGGAACCTTGTAACCCTCCCGACAACCGCCCATACTTCCGGCCAGGCAAGAATGCCACCAGGGGGCAAGCAAGTAAGATTGTAGCTAACACCTTCTTCCCCGAATGTGTGACACCAGCACGATAACCTAAGACGCATAGTCAGACGAAAGACGAAAGCACTGTTGCTTTCGTCTTTCGTCTTTCGTCGTTTATAATGAGCGCAAACGCGAAAGGAGATAGAGCTATGGCGGGCATCGGCAGAGACCTCAAGATCACCTGGTATGGACATGCTACGTTTGTTTACGAGACGCCGGGCGGCAAGCGCATCATGGTTGACCCGTGGGTGCAGGGTAACCCGGCCTGCCCAGACAATCTCAAACAGGTGGATGACCTGGACGCTATCCTGATCACTCACGGCCACTTCGACCACATCATGGACCTGCCGGAGGTGGCGCGCACTTCGAACCCGGACGCGGTGGCCTGTATCTTCGATATGGTCCCCTGGCTGGAGAAGAAGGGAGTCAAAAACCTGGTTGGTTTCAACAAGGGTGGGACGGTCGATATTGTGGGGGTCAAGGTGACCATGCTACACGCCGACCACTCGTGCGGCATCACGGACGATGATGGAGCGATCATCTACGGTGGCGAGGCGGTCGGCTATCTGCTGGAGATGGAGAACGGGCTGAAGGTGTACCAGTCGGGCGACACCGCGCTCTTCGGTGACCTGCACCTGTATGGCGAGTTCTTCCGGCCCGACGTCGCGGTGCTGCCGATAGGTGACTACTTCACGATGGACCCGCGCCAGGCTGCCTACGCCTGCGAGATGCTGGGCGTGCGCCAGGTCATTCCGAGCCACTACGGCACTTTCCCAATACTGACCGGCACCCCCGAAAAGCTGCGAGAGGAGCTACAGAATCGCAACTACGAGTGCGAGGTGCTGCATACTCAGCCCGGCGGGACTATAGAGTAGGGCGTAAGCGATCAGATCAAACCAAGGAGGTCGTTCGATGGTCTATTATCCGGTGAATCACATGCTTGGCTCCCAGCGCAATGGTTTGAACCATGTGTCAATGAACATGGGAGACTTCGACAGAGTCCTGGGGCCGACTCGAGGCACGAACTATCCACTCTACTCCGATACGTTGCTTAACTGGTACAAAACCAAGAATGTGAAGTCTGTTCGAGTTATGTTCACCTGGGAAGCCGTCCAATCAGCGTTAGGTGGACCCGTTCCTCCTGCTGGAGCAGGTTACGCCAATTATTGGGCGGACCTTACCAGCGTGATCACTCGCTTGTTGGCGAGAGATATCTACGTGATCCTCTCTCCGTGGCAATACAATACAGCTTCAGATGACACAGACATCGTTTATGACGATGCTGCTTTCACCCCGGTTAACTTTGCGGACTTTTGGGGCCCGTTCGCCCAGGCTATCAACGGTGTAACGGGCAACGATCAGCGCGTAGCTTTCGATCTGATCAACGAACCCCACACACAGAATGCGGCGAAGGCTGGGGACATCGGCATCAGCCTGACTGACTGGTTTAAATGTGCTCAGGCTGCCATAAATGCGATTCGCTTAAAGGGCGCAACGAACACTATCTTTGTTCCGGGCATGTCTTATGCAGCCGCCAACTCATTCACCACCAACGGTAGCGACACAGAGTGGTTGACTCTGACTGACCCTCAGAAAAACATAGCGGTCACCGTTCACTGCTACACCGGTTTAGGTTCAGCCAGCCCAACGGTGCTCAGTGCTGCTTGCTCGGCGGTTGTCACCTGGGCTAGAACCAACGGTAAAAAGGTTAACATCGGCGAAATCGCCATCGACGCAGGGGACAACGGCATACCGAACTTTTGCAGCACCTTCAGCATTGCTCAAGCGCAATGGGCTGATTGGAAGAATTTCTGTGCCGCAAACAATGACGTGCTCGTCGGTTGGAACTGGTGGGGGAACTCGGCTGCCGGTTGGTGGAACCAGGGGGACTCCTGCAATGCCAACGGCCATCACTGGGGTTTGACGCTAACCGACGGAGCCACTCAAACCATTTATATGAATTTGATCGAAGCCACCCTTCCGGTGCCGATCCTATATATTCGTGACAATGTTGCCGACAGTGGATCGGAGCCTAACAGTACGACAGGCGTTGGCTGGGAAAGCCCCGATGTGTGGGTCAGGCAAACCGCCGATGGAGTGCCGGTGGGCCAGCCCGTCCTGGGCGGCCAGCCGAGCGTTGTGTATGTGAAGGTGACCAATAAGGGGCTGGCGGCCAGCGACGACAATGAGATCGTAAGGCTCTATTGGGCGAAGGCACAAGCCGGCCTGTCGTGGCCTGCCCCCTGGAATGGCGTGGTTCCAAAGCAGGGGGGCACGGTCGCGCCTGCGCAAGCCGTCGGCGCGATTCTACCCGGACAAAGCAAGGTGCTCCAATTCAACTGGTCCACAACGCCCAATCCGGTGGACTACGGCGGCGACGGCCACTTCTGCCTGCTGGCTGTTGTTGCCACACAAGCGACCCCTGAGTTCGTAGAATTTGAAGGCCCGAACCTGAACCTGAATGTCCTGAAGCTCAGCACTGTGGCCTGGCGAAACATCCATATCATACCTGTCGCCAAGATGAAGATGGGTGACCTGGTCATCGCGAACTACATGGATCGGAATATACGCGCGCAGGTCGGATTCGAGATCCTGGATGATACAGCCAGGCTAATTGATCCGGCGGGCGCCAGGCTGTTGATCACCGCGGAAGGCGCTGCTCTCGAAAAGCTTCGCGCGAACCAGAACAACCGTCGTTTCCTGGAGGACCTGGGGGGCGGCACTTTCCGTGTTCTGGACCCGGCGACCGGAGTTCCGCAAATCGAGCTACGGCCTGGGGAGGTCCTCCCCTTTGGGTTGGAGTACGTTCCTGAGGGGGAAATGAAGGGTTATGCTGTACGCGCCACACAGTTTGCCCTGGAAGGTGCCGCCAGGGAAACGATTGGAGGGCAAACATTTGTCGCCGGCGAAGTCGAAGGATTCACG
>JBAURA010000805.1:0-2592 GCA_049580985.1 Chloroflexia bacterium | reverse complement strand
GGCACGAATCGCTCGGCGGTCAGGCCGGGCTGGCGGTGGTAGCCCCGCGCCAGTCCCACGCCGCCGATGTACATCTCGCCCGCTATGCCCACGGGCACGGGCTGGCCGTAGGGGTCGAGGAGGTAGATGCGGGTGTTGGCGACGGTCCAGCCGATGCTCGGCCTGCGCCCGCCGGGGGCGCACTCGATGATGGTGTTGCAGATGGTGGCCTCGGTGGGGCCGTAGGTGTTGAAGAAGCGGTGATCGGCTGCCCAGCGGTCCACAAGCTCGGCGGGGCACAGCTCTCCGCCCACCACTATGCTCCTGATGCCGGGGAGGTCGGCATTGTCGGGCAGGGCGGCCAGCACGGAGGGGGGTATGATGATCACGGTGACGCCCTGTTCATCGATCAGCCTGGCGAGGGGCTGGCCCGGGATGAGGTCGTCGCGAGTGCCCAGGCAGAGTCGCGCGCCCGACAGCAGTGCGATGAATATCTCGGCTGCCGACACGTCGAAGCTGAAGGCCACGAATTGCAACACGCAACTGTCGGGCACGATGCCGTAGGTGCGGATCTTCTCGGTGATGATGTTGCACAGCCCGCGATGTGCCACCATGACTCCCTTGGGCCAGCCTGTGGAGCCGGACGTGTAGATCATGTAAGCGAGGTCGTCGGGCGTGACCCGGTTCGGGGGGTTTTCGCTTGATTCCCGATCTATATCGCCCCGTTCCGCATCCAGGAGCACCGTGTGCGCGCCGTGAGCAGGGAGAGCGGAGGCCACGCTGCCTTGAGTGAGCAGCACTCTGGCCTCGGAGTCCTTCAGCATATACGCCAGGCGTTCCTGCGGATAGGAGGGGTCGAGGGGTACGTAGGCCCCGCCTGCCTTGAGCACGCCCAGCAGGGCTACGATCATGTCGATGGAGCGTTCCAGGCAGATGCCCACCATGACATCAGGTCCCACGCCTAGTTTGCGTAGATAGTGTGCCAGGCGGTTGGCCCGCCGGTTTAGCTCCCCGTAGCTAACCGTCTCCCTGCCCATGACCAAGGCGATACGGTCGGGCGCTCTTTCAGCTTGCTCCTCGAACAACTGGTGTATGCACCTGTCGGCGGGGTAGTCCTTGGCGGTATCGTTCCAATCCACCAGCAGGGTGCGGGCCTCTTCCTGGGTGAGCATGGGGAGATATGCGATGCGTCCGTTGGGGTTGGCGACAGCACCTTCAAGCAAGATCCTATAGTGAGCGAGCATACGGGTGATGGTGGCATCGTCGAAAAGGTCGGTGTTGTATTGGGCTGCCACTTCCAGGCCCTCTTCCGAGCCTGCCAGGGCGAACGTCAGGTCGAAAGCCGCCTGGCCGCTGTCAACGGCGATCTCGGAGAGGTCGAGGCCGGACGCGTCCTCTCGTGGGGGCGGGGCGTTTTGCAGGACGAACATCACCTGGAAGATGGGGTTGTAGCTAAGGTTGCGCTCAGGGTGCACTTCCTCCACCAGCTTCTCGAAGGGGAGGTCTTGGTGGGCGTAGGCCGCGAGCGCGGTTTCCCGAACCTGCGCGAGCAACCCCTTGAAGGTAGGGTTGCCTGCCAGGTTTGTTCGCAAGGCGAGCGTGTTGACGAAGAAACCTATGAGGCTTTCCACCTCGGTGCGGGTGCGGTTGGCGATAGGGCTGCCTACCACCACATCCGTCTGCCCGGTGTAGCGGTAAAGGAGGGCCTGGAAACCGGCAAGGAGAGCCATAAAGAGGGTAGCCCCCTCCGACTTGCCGAGGCTTTCCAGCTTCTGGACGAAAGTTGAGGGCAGGACGATGGACTGCGCGGCCCCGTTGTTGCTCTTTACCGGGGGGCGTGGGTGGTCGGTTGGCAGTTCCAGGAGGGGAGGCGCGCCGCGTAGCTGCTCCTTCCAGTAATCGAGTTGAGTCTGTAGTCTTTCCCCCGACAGCCACTCGCGCTGCCAGATAGCATAGTCCGCGTACTGGACCGGCAATTCGGGGAGAGGCGAAGGTCGTCCGGCGGCAAAGGCGCTATAGAGCGTCCGTAGCTCGTCTACCAGTACGCCGTAGGACCAGCCATCCGCGATGACGTGATGTATCGTGAGCAGGAGGGCGTGTTCTGCTTGATTCAACCCCACCAGGGATACGCGCAAGAGCGGGCCGTTTTCCAGGTCGAAAGAGCGTTGCGCGTCTTCGCGGGAGAGGCGCTTAAGCTCGGCTTCCTGTTCCTCGCTGGGCAGGCCAGATAGATCGAGCAATGGCAGTGGCATAGGGCCGGGGGGCGAGATCGCCTGCACGGGCTGCCCATCCACGACGCGGAAGGTGGTGCGCAGGCTCTCGTGCCGCCTCACTATCTCGTCGAGGCTGCGTTGCAACGCCTCGACCTGGAGCGGACCCTTCAGCCGGAAAGCGGCTGGGAGATTGTAGGAGGTGCCGCCAGGCTCCAACTGGTCCAGGAACCACAGCCGCTGCTGGGCAAACGAGAGGGGCGGGTTTACATGGTCTGTACGGCGGACGAGTTGCGGCTGCGCGTCGCCTTCTTCATCTTCATCCAGCAGCAGAGCAAGTAACTGGCGCTTTTTCGCGGCAAGGTCGAGGGCGTTGCTGTTGTCCATCAGACGGCACCTCGCT
>JBAURA010000804.1:0-11575 GCA_049580985.1 Chloroflexia bacterium | reverse complement strand
ACTGTAGATCGTGCCTGTGGTCGGGTAAATAGTGGGGAGAGTAGTCCGCGAAGGCGGACTTCGTTTGCGTAGCCCGACAATTTATTGTCCGGGTGATCTAAACCATGCCTCTCTCGCCGGGGGAGTGGAAGCCTTCGCCGACGGCGTCGCCGGTTGCGCCTGAGCGGACTAGCTGCCAGAGGAGCGGGGCGGGACGGTAGCGGGGGTCGGCCAGGGAGGAGATGAGGCTTTTGAGGATAGAGTGGACGGTGTCCAGGCCGATCTCGTCGGCCCACTTGAGGGGACCTTTGGGGTAGTTGGTGCCGAGGCGCATAGCTATATCGACGTCGCGCACCGAGGCCACGCCTTCACCAACGGCAGAGGCGGCTTCGTTGATGATCATGGTGAGGATGCGGGTGACGATCTCGCCGGAGCGCGTGTCGTCAGGAGGCACCTGGATGGAGGCGTTGGCGAGGAAGGCCTGCGTGAGGTGTTCGGGGATGAAGGGCACGTTGCGTTTGTCGGGCAGGTTGAGCGTGTGGTGCATGTTGGGGTCGCCTTTGTCGCCGTTGGAGTAATGGTAGAAGCCTTTGCCGGTTTTGCGTCCGAGGGTGTTGGCTTCGACCATGCGTTGCTGGATGGGGTGAGGGCGGTAGCGCGGCTCGCCGAAGAATGCGTTGTAGACGGACTGAGTGACCGCGAAGTTGATGTCGATGCCGATCAGGTCCATCAACTCGAAAGGGCCCATGCGGAAGCCAGCGAGACGCATAGCTTCGTCCACCTGGGACACGGTGGCGGTGCCGTCGCCCAGGATTTTGAGGGCTTCGCCGTAGAAGGGGCGGGCCACGCGGTTGACGATGAAGCCGGGGGTGTCGGCGGAGCGGACGGGGGTCTTGCCCATTGACTGCGCTATGCCCCGGACGGTCTCGACGACTTCCGACGAGGTTTGAGGGGCGGCGATCACCTCCACGAGGGGCATGACGGGCGCGGGGTTGAAGAAGTGCATACCAATTATGCGCTCAGGGTTGCGGGTGGCTGAGGCGATGGAGGTGATGGAGAGGGAGGAGGTGTTGGTGGCGAGGATGGTGTCGGGGCCGGCCTGGGCGCTGAGGGAGGCGAATATCTCGCGCTTGAGGGCGAGGTCTTCGGGGGCGGCCTCTATGACGAGGTCGTAGGCGGTGGCCTGGTCGCGGTCGGTGGTGGTGCTTATGCGGGAGAGGATGGTGTCCATCTCCTCCTGCTGCATCTTGCCCTTGTCGACGCGCGATTGAAGGGCGGTGCGGATGTTGCCCATGCCGCGCTCAACGAAGGCGTCCTGTATGTCGTACATGAGGACGGTGTGGCCGGATTGGGCGGCTAGTTGGGCGATGCCGGAACCCATGGTGCCGGCTCCGAGGACGGCGATGGTGTGGGTCATGGTTGGTTTCCTTTTTCACCGCAGAGGACGCAGAGAGCGCAGAGATTCTTATTGTTTTGATGCAGATGCAGGGCGGACACATGGGTCCGCCCCTACAATTTCGGTTCCTCTGCGGTGAAATCGTTGGTTATTTGCCTGTGAAGTTGGGCTGGCGCTTTTCCAGGAAGGCGGACATGCCTTCTTTGTGGTCGTCGGTGCCGCCGGCGGTTTCCTGGGCGTACACTTCGTATTCGAGGAGGTCTGCGAGGTCCATCGTCAGGGCGCGGTTCATGGCGCGCTTCATCAGGCCAATGGCTTTAGTGGGGCTTTTGGCGAGGCGGGCGGCGAGTTCATGGGTGGCGGATTCTAGCTCTTCGTGGGGGACGACGCGGTTGACGAGGCCGAGGCGCAGGGCTTCCTCCGCGCCTACCATGTCGCCCAGGAAGGCCATTTCGGCGGCTTTGCCGAGGCCGACCAGGCGGGGGAGGAAGAAGGATGCGCCGGAGTCGAGCACGAGGCCCACGCGCACGAACGCTTCCAGGAAGGAGGCTTTTTCGGAGGCGATCCGCAGGTCGCAGGCGAGGGCCAGCGAGCAGCCCGCGCCCGCCGCTACGCCATTGACGGAGGCGAGGATGGGCTTTTCGATGTTGCGGAGCTTGAGGACGATGGGGTTGTAGCGGTCGCGGAGGGTGGAACCGAATTCGGTGATCCCTTCGGCCTGCCGGGCCTTGAGGTCTTCGCCGGAGGAGAAGGCTCGGCCCGCGCCAGTGAGCACGATGGCCCGCACGGAGGGGTCGCGCTCGGCCTTTTTAAGGGCGTCCAGTAGCTCCGCGCCCATCTTGCTGTTGAAGGCATTGAGGACATCGGGGCGGTTGAGGGTGATGGTGAGCGCGCCCTCTTCTATGGTATAGAGGATCGTTTCGTAGTCCATTAGCAACTTCCCTTCATGATCTATGCCATATATCTGACTTCATAGTTGGACGATCCAAGGGTGGTCGGGATACCAGGTTTGCAACGTGCTTCGGAGCCAGGTGCGGCGTTCGTGATCGAGAATATCACGCACGTCGTTGAAGTCGTGTTGATCTGTCTCCTCATTAATACTCCCGCCGACGACGTGCCTTGACTTGTACAAGAGTACGATCTCGGGGCTGAGGTAGGGAATGCCATCGACTGAACGCATTCCGATGCGCGAGATTGGATATCTAACCTCAAGGTTCTTACGCCAAAGCCACTGGTCACCGGAAGATTCATTGAGCAATACTTCAAGCGCCGGGTATCCTTCGCTGTTCAGCTCGAGCACGATTTGAAAGACGGGAAGCTCCAGCCATTCGCCCGACGACCACGGTTCGAGATACTCCGCGCCGTCCGGGCCAACGAATTTCATCAGGTTCCAGCCCGCCAGGTGCTTTTGAAGGACCAGTTGATCGCTTCGGTAGGCGGCAATGTCCAGGTCATCGTGCGTTCGGCGCTCCCGCCCCAGGTAGAGGTCTATGGCCCATCCACCGGCTATATACCAGGGGCAATTGAAGCCGCTCATAATATCAACTGCCTGCCTGGGCGCACGAAAATCCATCTACTTCCCCTTGAACTGAGCTTTGCGCTTCTCAACAAAGGCGGCCATGCCTTCCTTCTGGTCTTCGGTGGCGAAGAGCATGTAGAAGTTCTTGCGCTCGAAGATGAGGCCCTCCTGGAGGGGCGCATCGTAGGTCTTGAGGACGGCTTCTTTCGCCAGTTGGAGAGCGATTGGGCCTTTTTCGGCTATGGTGTGGGCTAGGCGTTGGGCTTCTTGCAGGTACGACTCTACGGGGACCACGCGGTTGACCAGGCCGTGCTGCTGGGCCTCTCTGGCGGTCAGGACGCGGCCCGCCAGGACTACCTCCATGGCGAGGGCCTTGCCGACCGCGCGGGTGAGGCGTTGGGTGCCGCCCGCGCCGGGCATGACGCCGATGTTGATCTCGGGCTGGCCGAACTGGGCCGTCTCGGAGGCCACGATCATGTCGCAGAGCATGGCAAGCTCGTTGCCGCCGCCGAGGGCGAAGCCGCTGACCGCCGCGATGAGGGGCTTCTTGAAGCGGCGGATGCGGTCCCACCTGGCGAACTGGTCGCGCTGGTGCATCTCTATGGCGCCCGCGCCCGCCATCTCCTTTATGTCGGCCCCGGCGGCGAAGGCCCGCTCGTTGCCCGTGATGAGCACACAGGCGATTTCGGGGTCGACTTCAAGGCGGTCGAGGGCCGAGATCACTTCGTCCATCAGCTTCAGGTTGAGGGCGTTGAGGGCTTCGGGGCGGTTTAGCTGGATGGTGGCTATGGGGGGCTCGTAGTGGAGCTTGATGAAGGTGTATTCTGGGGTGTCCATGCGATTCCTCAGCGTGGTTGCCATCTTGTTCAAGGTCTAATGGTAGAAATGATGCTGGGACGTGTCAATTGTTCATTATCAAGTGTAACCAGGGGAATCCCCAGTTGGTGAGCCAGCGCTACATAGAAAGAGTCTGACCCGCGTATCGCGAAACTGGCGGCGATATCGGCGGCAGTGTCGACAAGCATCTGATCCATGGGCACAAGGCGCATTGGAACGAATGAGTAAAGATGGGTTAGAGCATTTCGTCCTGACAAGCTACTTTGAGTGACTCTGGCTAGGGTTGCGGCTGTCTCCACAGCCAGGAGAGTGGGCGCAGTCAATAGTCCACCTCCCCCGATATGCTGCTGTAGCCAATTCCTGGCGGCGGTATGGTTTTGATCATCTGGGAGCAGACTACTTACCCACACACTGGCGTCCAGAACGACAATAGTGTAAATGGTAGTACCAGATGCGTCTGCTCCCACCTCTAACGCCTCATGCTACTCAACAGATCCGCGACATTAGTGGGACCCTTTACTTGCTTACCTATTTCGGCGGCCAGTGTGTCAAGACTGGTAAGCGCCGCTTTTATCTCACCCTCACTCAGGCGGCGAGGAGCGGGCACAAGCAATGCTACCACTTCACCATGACTGGTGATTTCTACACTTTCGCCAGCCCGTACATCATTGATAACCTGGCTCATGTGCGCCTTTAGTTCTCGTATTCCCATCTTTCTTGCCATATTACATCCTTTTTGCGCTTGCCTGTCTGGAGACTCAATTGTAGTCTCATACTAACTGATACCGTGAGGCGTGTCAACAGTCATCATGCAGCCTTAAAGTTGGGTGCCGCACTCGCCGCAGAAGTGGAAGCCGGGGGGCATGGTCGCGCCGCAATTGGAGCATTTCTTGCCGCCTTCGATGACGTGGCTGCGGAGCATGTCGTAGTCTACGGGGCGCTTTTCGTAGAAGGCGGCCAGTCCTTCGGAGGTCTCGGCGGCGTCGGCGTGGATGGAGAGCCAATCGCGGGCATGCTGGACGGTCATCGACCAGGAGAAATCGCGCCAGAAGTTGGTCTGGAGCTTGGCGTAGCGGATGATCTCGGGGAGCTTGTCGATCAGCTTTTGGGCCATCTCGGCCACGGCCTCGTCCAGTTGGTCGGCGCGGACCACACGATTGACCAGGCCCCAGTCGAGGGCGGTCTGGGCGCTGATAGGCTCGCACAGGAAGAGCATTTCTCGCGCGCGCCGGTCCCCAATGATTATGGGGAGCCACTGGGTGGCGCCACCCGCCGGGACTGAACCCCTGGCCGCGCCTACCTGCCGGATAGTTACGTGCTCGGCGGCTATGGCGAGGTCGCAGGCCATGTTGAATTCGTTGCCGCCGCCGACGACCATGCCGTTGAGGCGGGCGATGGTGGGCTTGCCGATGTTGCGGAGGCGGTCGTGGGCCTCGATGAACGCGCCCATCCACTTCCAGTAGTCCGCCCGGCGCGAGAGGAACTGCTCCTGCTCGGTGAGGTCGGCCCCCGTGCAAAAGGCGCGCTCGCCCGCGCCGGTGAGGACGAGCACGCCTATGGTGTCGTCGTAGGAGGTGTCTTCGAAGGCGCGCGACATCTCCTTGAGGGTGTGGAAGTCGGTGGCGTTGAGGCGGTCTGGGCGGTTGATGGTAAGGGTGGCGACGCCGCCTTGCTTGGTGTAGATGATGTTGGTGAAGCCTAGCTCCTCAGGGGAGAGGGCGCGGGGGTAGTCGGGGTAGGTCATATTTTGGATTTTGGATTTTAGATCGGGGGTTGAGGGGTTGGGCTAGTCTACTTCGCCGTAGACCATGGTTACGTAGTTGCGGGCGAAGGACATGAGGTCTTTACCAGCGGCGCGGTTCTCTTCGGAGTTCATGGCGGCCTCGAAGGTCTCTTTGTTCTTGAAGTACATCTCGGCGATCAGGTAGTATTCGGGTTCGCCTCGGAACGCGTGGAGGTCGCGGGTGACTTCCATCTTGAGCAAGCCGGGCACCTTGCGCATGAGGGGGGCGTGCGTTTCATCGTAATGGGCGTCGAATACCGCCGGTTGGTCGGGACGTTTGAACAGGGCGACGAGCTTGATCATATGTAGCTCCTTGCATGGTTGGTAAGGCATTGAATAGGTAACACAGGCAGACCGCTTTGTCAAGCGAGACCCCGCTTTAGGGCGTATAATAGATTAATGACGTCTACGGGTTGCCTCTAATACCATAAGTGTGTAGAAACAGAGAGCTATGTATTATCATGTAGAAATCCATACAGTGCGCGATTCGAAATCTCCTAAGCACATCTACGACTTTGATGAACTATCGTTGCGTCTGAAGATAGTTATCCCCTATGTTGGGAATATGAGCCTGGTCTTGGAGACCGAGGTGCTTAGCAGACTATATGTTCAACGTCTCAAGATTGTTCAAACCGCCGAAAGAATAGCTGACTGGAGAAACAAGCGGCAGGCTGAGAATGATGCTAAGGAACGGAGCGGCAGCCCAAGCGCACCTATTTCTAGAAAGTGGCTTGTGTTCCAAGAGGCAACCGATGTTACGGCCCGGTTTCTGCCCGAACTCCAGCAGACGCACCAAACGAGTGACCATACGCCTTTGGAAGTTGCGCCCACCGTACTCTGGGAGAACATAAGGCGCCAACTCATCGAAACGTTGGCCCTAGCAT
Organism: Chloroflexia bacterium; assembly: GCA_049580985.1. GTDB lineage: Bacteria > Chloroflexota > Chloroflexia > QHBQ01 > JADMIH01 > JADMIH01. The sequence goes on along the minus strand of JBAURA010000804.1, from coordinate 5,177 downwards.
TTCCCACGCGCCCAAAGATTGAGGCTCTAGTGGGTCAAGCGTTACAAAGGCAGTTACCACCTGGCACGAATGACGCATCACTACTCTTCGACAATATCGTTGCTTACTGTGAGGCTCAGGGTGGTGAGTATCTAAGACAACTAGTCGACCAATCTGTGAAGTTTCAGCCTGCTTTGAAGCCCCTTAGAGCATGGCTGGTTGATAACGGAGTGATTGTTACAGGTCGACTAGATGAGGCGCCTCCTGGCGGGCGTACCATCAATGAGCGTGGTGAATACGTCAATTCCAATGGCGAACCCGTCGGCCCGCCACCAAGTTATACGATGTTACCCTTGTCTGGGACCCGTACGGGGATTCTTGAGGGCCAACCTGTACGCAAGCAATTACCCACCCCTAACCCGGCTCACCCCGTTGAAATTCCGGGTTCGGCGCTGATGGATATAAATCTTACCCCAGCACAACGCCGAGATTTTGCGGACGCATTGAGCAGCGCCTTTCCGAGTTATAAGGATCTTGAACGGTTGGTCAGTTATTCCTTCGGTTGGAATCTCGAATCTATTGCCGGTCAAGGCAGGTTAGTGGATGTGATCCATAATCTCCTAGTTCACTCTGAGGCAGAGGGATATTTGCTGGCACTTCTTGAGGCGGCAGTACGTGAAAAACCCGGTAATCCTGTCCTTGCCAAATTTGCCAGTAGCCTGAGCGTATCGACCCCTAGTTCGGCCCTGCGACTAGCTTCAGAAACTGCCGTGTCCTCCCCTCCAACCTCCCTTTCCATTGCCTCCCAATCCCAAGATGATCTCAATTCACGAGCGCAGCCCATATCCCCTACGGATGCAAAACCTCTCTGGAAACCGTGGTCAGATCACCCATTCATCGTAACGATACTATTGAGTTGCACCATAATTGGTACGATCTTCACTATCGCGTCATTTTTCACCGATTTGCTGAACATGCCCAGTGAGGCACAACCAACTCCTACAGCGACTGCAATGCAGCCTACGTCGATAGTGCCATTGACAACTTCTCCATTAGCCACAGTTAGTGTACTTATCCAATTACCCTCGGTTACTACACAATCTTCAGTGCAGGCCAGTCCGACTTCCAGGGTTCGTATAGTGGACTTCCATTTGGACCCTGCTAGCCCTTCGGATCAAAGTAATGCGGTCTGCTATGTATGTACGGAGGGGTGTGGAGGAGTGAATGTTACTATCAAAGTGGAGGTCAACACAGCAGCGGACGGTTCCCCGAATGGCGAATGGGTATTTCTCAAGGAGATGGATACTCCCTGCTACACAGAGGATAATGCACCCCAGTGGCCCAACCTCGACTTCCCTGATGGTCCGCATCTGGTGCGAGTCACGATTAAGGATTGTGACGGTAACATCCAAACCGCTGTAGCTACTTATGAGCTTGCCTATCGCCAGCCTGGACATCCGTATCTAATCAGCCCCGGTCCAAACGCTACTCTTACTGAAAGGACTGTGACTTTCCAATGGCAAGCTTCATTACGCGCAACTACTTACACCCTCTGGGTGGGAACCAGCGAGAAGCCGGAAGATGCACCTATTCTTCACCAAGTTCTGACTGAAACTAGCTATACTACGACGTTTGCGACCGACTATGCGCAACTTTATTGGCGAGTAGATGCCCAGAACGATAAAGGGCGTACCCAGGTCGGGCCTCAGAGCTTTAGCCTCATATCAGCGAAAACGGACGCTATTCTTATCAGACCTTAGCCCGTGCCAATAGCATATCGGAACCAGAATTGTATCAAGTGGCGATGCCGCTGATCTGCATGTCGCGGGGCTGCTCTACCTGGAAGGTAAAGCCTACTTCCTGTTTCTTGCCGGGAGGGACCTCTAGCTCCCATTTGAGGAGGTTCATGTCGGTCTGCTCGGTGGGCGGGGGTGTTACGGATTGCAGGGAGGTCTTGATTTGCTCGTGGCGGGAGACGGGGAACTGGTCCTCTACGGTGACGCGGGCAGGCCTGGGGAGATTGTTGGTGATGGAGATGGTGTAGCCGAAGAGCGACTTGCGAGTGTTGCCGATGAAGGTCTTGCCTGTGCTGCGCTCGGTCAGCTTGCGCTCTATCTTTATGCGGTCGTCTACACCCAACTGCACGTCGAACTCCTCATTGGGGGCTACTAGCTCAAGCTGGGTGGTGCCCACGAACTCATCGGCGTGGAAGATGTTGGCCGGGCCTGGTAGGAGGATAGAAGGGCTGGTGTTGGTGATCGTGGCCCGCAAGTATGCTTCCTCGGCGATCTTAGGCACGGTCACGTAATCCAGTTTGGCGCCCAGGTCGAGGTTGGTGATCACCGTCTTGTGGGGCGAGCCGTCAGATGGTATGCCGACCGGGCGGGCCACACGGAAGGTGACCGCGGTGCCGCTGGCTTCGACGGTGGCGGTGGCGATCTCCGCTGGTGGAGGTGGCTCGTATGCTTCCATGCTCCTGGACTGCGCGGCCATGGGGGCCGTCTCCGGCATCATAGCCATATCGGCGGCTCCGCCTGTGGGGGCCATAGCCATGCGCGCCATCTTCGGCATGGGTGGCCTGTAGACGTCCAGGAACCAGGGATCAAGCTCTGGGATGGTGGTGCTGATGGCGGGCCGCGCCGTGGACAGGGAGAGGAGGACTTCGGGCCAGTCCTCGCCGGTGGTCTGTTGGACGTTCGCCAGGTAGCCCACCGACACCTTTTCCTCGACAAGGCGCACGTCGTACAGGGGAGACCACGATGCGCCATTTACGCTGTATGTCACCTCCAGCTCCAGGTCGGTGTCGGCGGTGGCCTCGACCACCACGTTGATGCGGATGCGCTCGATGGAGTCGTAGCGGGGCTGGAGCTTGCTCTGCACCACCTCGATCTCGCGCGCCAGGTCGCGCCGCTGCTGGGCAAGCTCCCTACGCCTGGTCTGGGCGGCTGCGATCTCGTCGGAAATGTATTTGGAGAAAGAGACGACGCTGTTGAGGTCGGCCTTGCCATAGGCGATGCCCCTGGGAAGGATGCTCGTGCTATTGTTGGCGAGGTTCTTGAGAAACTCAAGGCGGGAGGCCTCGGCGCTATCGGCGTCGGCGAGGGCCGCGTCGCGGTCCTGGAGTGTCTGTAACTGTTTCTGAAGGGCGGCCTGGTCCTCTTCCGGGGTCTCGGTATAGTAATCGCGCGTCACTTCCACGCCGAGGATGCGTACGCCCGCGCCTCTGCCGGCGGCGCGCACCGAATCGTCCATGAGGCTGGTGGGCAGACGCTCGATGGTTACGGTCTGCTCGCCTGGTGTGAGATGGATTGTGCCTTTACGGGTTACGCGGGCGCGGTCAACGTAAACTGTCACGTCGGAGATGCTGGTTTCGATCACGGGCATCTTGGGATTCCTCCTGTCAGAGATAGCATGCCATACGCACGAAATACGCGAAGCAAGCGGCAAGCGTATTGTACCGTATTTCGGGTAAGGGGTCAGGGATTAGCGATTGGGGATTGGGGATTGGGGTGGAGGTTAGTGACTAGAAGCCAAATTGCTGTGCCGCAGCAGAAAGTCCAATATGAGGGGTTGGAGGAGTGTAACCTTCGCGGGCGAGAATATGAAGTCGGTGTGATTGGCGCCGGGAACCACTGCAAATTCGGCATTGGGTAGCAGGCGATACATCCCGACCCCGTCTTCGACAGGGACAAAGCCGTCACGGTCACCAAGCAGCACCAGGGTCGGCGCTACGACCCTGGTGAAATCATCCACGGTGTAGTTCAACCGCGCGTTCCACATAGGCTTTATTTGTTTCAATAATGTCTTCCAATTGTCCGGTCCATGGTCCTGCTGAAGTCCTGCCGCGAAGCCTGGGTTGTCGCGCTCGAACTGCTCGATATCAACATCGGGCGACGCTTCATCACCGAGTATGGAGCGCACCCACCTGCGAGACCCCTCGGTGAGTTCCAGGTGGGCTCCACCGACGACAATGGCCTGGGGCAGGTCGGGATAGCGCATACCGATCTCCAGCGCAACCTGCCCGCCATCACTGTAGCCGCAGATCAGCGGCTTCCGGAGATCAAGCGCCTGCACCAGCGCCGCCATATCAGCCGCCAGCAACCCAAAGCTCATGCTGCCCGTTGGATTGGCGGTCCGGCCATGACCGCGGCTGTCCGGCGTAATCACGCGGTAGTGTTCGGCAAAGGCCGCGAGATATGGCTGCCACGAGTCGCTTGTGAGGATACCGCCGTGGATCAAGAGCAGGGGGTTGCCCTCACCATGCTCTTCGAAGTAGATGTCCAGACCGTTGGCCTGAATGTAGTGGCCGTGCCGGGTTTCAGTGTGCTCCGGCGTTGTCATAATGACCTCCTGCTAGTGAAGGGTTTGATTGGAGGTTGGGAGAATGGTGCCAGGCTCGTAACTACCGCAAGTATATAAAACATTTCTCCTAACTCCTAACCCCCAGGCCCTACCCACGAATTGACTACCCGATCCCACTCTGATATATTGAGACGCGGTACGACTATGGACTGAGAGTAACTACGGTGCCGAGAGTGATAAGGATCAACCATATAGGGCTGGCGACTGAGGGCATCGAAGGGGCGCTCAGGGTGTTTGGCGATGGGCTGGGCCTTGTGGTGTCGGAGGCTGAGGAAGTGCCCGGCGACCGTGTGCGGGTAGCGTTCGCGCCGGTGGGCGAGTCGCGTTTCGAGTTTCTCGAGCCGGTCGGCGACGAGGGTCCGGTCCAGAAGTTCCTTGAGAAGCGCGGACCTGGGATCCACCATATATGCCTGGAAGTCGAGGACTTGCGGGGGATGCTGGCGCGCATGGAGTTGCTCGGCGTAGAGCTAATCGACAAGGAGCCACGGCCGGGCGCGCATGGCACCCTGGTAGCGTTTATACACCCGAAGTCGGCTAATGGGGTGCTGGTGGAGCTTGTGGAGACGGTGGACGGTGGACGGTAGACGGTTGTCAGTTGTCAGTTGTCAGTTGTCAGTTGTCAGTTGTCAGTTGTCAGTTGTCAGTTGTCGGTTGTCGGTAGATGGCGAAAGCTTAGATGAAGCACGAGGTACGAAGGCAAACTTCACTTCCCACTTAAGGAAGTTCCATGGGAAGTGAAGTCCACAACTAACAGAATCTGGTCTGCCGATTTAAAGCAGTTCCATCGTCAGACCAGATTCCTATTACACTCCGTCCGACAACCGACAACCGACAAC
>JBAURA010000803.1:0-2548 GCA_049580985.1 Chloroflexia bacterium | reverse complement strand
TCCCTGCGCACCTCGGCCACGCTGGCGTGATCGTCCTCGGTGCCCGCGTCTCCGGCCAGCCAGCCTTCCAGGGCGCTGAAGGCGGCGGTAAGGGTGGCCGCGCGCTCGCCCTCGCTAATGTCGGGGTCCCTGGCGACCAGCATGTCGATGCGCTTGCGGAGCGCTGCCAGCTTCACCTCCGGCACGCCCAGCACGTTGCGGTGGCTCGCCACCACGTCGTGCAGGACCGTAATGGCTTGCGCGGGATCGACGGAGCCGGGTATGGTGACCGACATCTTGATCTTTAGGTCTATGGTGGGGCGGGTAATGTTGGTGATCTTCTGGCCCGTCAGCTCCTTGTTCGGCACGAAGATGAGCGAGTGGGTCTCCATGTCGTACATGCGCGTCATGCGCAGGCCCACCTTCTCCACGCTGTACACCTTGCCGTCGATGCTGATCAGGTCGTTTTCCAGGAACGACGGGTCGATCATCAGGTAGATACCGCTGAAGAGGTTGGCGAGCGAGTCCTGGAACGCCAGGCCAATTACCAGGCCCACGATGCCCAGGCTGGCGGCCAGCAGCCCTACGTCTATGCCGAGGTACTGAAGTATAGAGGTGAGGGCCACCAGGAAGAAGAGCAGCGGCCCGATAGTGCCCACGAGAGGCACGATGAGGTCGTCTATCCGGCTCTCGGTATCGGTGGCGCGCGAGGAGAGCCAGCGCAGGATCACTTCCTTGATGATGCGCCAGGCGAGGTAGGAGACCGCCGCGATGAGTACGACGACGTAGGTATCGCGGATGATGTGCGTGGCGGGCGCGACAAGCGGCAGTTGGTCCAGCGCCTGTACGAGGCCGAACGCCGCTATCGCCACTATGAGGGGCACTCGGATGGTGCTCAGGACTATGTTATCGGCATCGATGCGCGTGCGCCCCACGAGCAAGCGCAGCCAATGGAAAAGCAATAAGTAGGCGAGGGCGGCAACCGCCCCCCACAAAATCAACGAGATGCCAAATGCAACCAATTGTTCCCAGGTCATAGCCACCTGCCGATCAGGAATTTCAGCCATCTTACCGCAACGACCGGGTTATGTCAATCGCCAATGAGAGTTATTTTTGGGGGAGACGGTAGACGGTGGACGGTAGACGGTGGGCGAGTGGAGTGGCTGATGGATATAAACCGCGCATGTGTAGTGTGGATTCAACGCAGAGGAAGCAGAGGTAACAGAGGTAAGCAGAGTTTTCTTACTTATTTCCCCATTCTCTGCTTACCTCTGTTACCTCTGCGTTAAAGAAACAGGTTAGGAGGACGCAACTGCCGGTGTCCGGCAATGATTGTTTGCGTGTGCATATAGGGATGGAACGTGCCTGGGCAGTACTGCCCAGGCACTCGTTACTCGTCACTTGTCACTCATTACGCGTTACTTGACCGTGATCGTGCCCTTCTGTCCCTGCGCGGCGTGGCCAGGGAGGCTGCACAGCATGTCGTACGTGCCTGCCTGCATCTCCACCTCGATCATCTTGGGGCTTTCGCTGGAAGCGAAGGTGGGGGTTGCGCCCAGCACGTTTCCGCCCGACAGCACGGTAACGTTGTGCGAGGACTGGCCCGTGTTGGTGACGATGAACCTAACCTTACCGGCCTTGACTTCCACGTTAGCGGGTTCGATTACCCACTCTTTGATGGTGAGCTGGACTTCCTGCACTTCGTCGCTCATGCTACCCTGAGTGGGGGTTGCATCGACGGTGGCCGTAGTAGTGGTGTTGGTGGCTGCTGGTTGGGGTGCGACGGTAGGTGCCGCATCGCCACAGGCCGCGAGGCTCATGCCGAGCACGCCAATGATCGCGGCGGTCAAACCGAGCCGCTTGATTTTCCTAAAGATATACACTTGTCCTCTTATCCTCCTAGATATTGTTTGCTTCAATTTATGTGGGTGCCGGTCACGTCCTTATGGCGGGTCTGCTAACTATTATAACGTGCCGCCGCCAATTGTGGCTATGGCCCTAGTTTTCTTCCACCGCGTCGAGCATGCGCGCTCGCAGGTCCGAGAGGAAGGTGGGGTCCGGCTGGGCCGCGCCCGGTCTGATGCTGTTGAATTCCGCGGCCCACCTGAGCATATCCACATCCTTAGTGCGGATACCCTCCGGCGCTCCCCATTCTTCCGGTGTCTTGGGACACCTTCCGGCCAGCATACGATCTATTCCATTATTCAACCAATCCAATCTCGCAACCATTTTTGTCCCCTCTAAAGTGGGAGTTATCTGAAGTCCATTCAGACTGTTCTACCCGTATGCCGACCGGTTGCATGTAATGCCCGGTGCTATAGTTCAATACGCATCTGTGTTACACTTGTCTCTTCATTTGCGTAGTTCTTATAACCGGTTGCAATCGCGTCTGTCATAGTATACGGAATGGGTTACAGGGCACTCGATACATAGTTCGCTCCATGCGCAGAACATATAATGAAGCGGGCGGTTATCAGTTGTCGGTTGTCAGTTGTCGGTTGTCGGTTATACGTCATACGTCATATACCACTTACGATTATTCTCCTACCGACAACCGACAACCGACAAC
>JBAURA010000802.1:0-2760 GCA_049580985.1 Chloroflexia bacterium | reverse complement strand
ATCCCAGGCATATTTACGTGAGACTCATGAATGAAAATAGAGCAACGGTAAACTAGATGTCTGGCAGCGCGAACCAACTGTGGGCTTGTATGCTGAACGAAGTGAAGAATGACAAAAAGGAATTTGGTCGGCGGCGTATTGGCTTTGCGCTATTGTTATTCATGAGCCTTACGTTTTACTTTTTACGCTCCTTCGTCCACCGTCTACCGTCTACCGTCTGCTGGACAAGCCACGAGTGCGCATGGTAGACTTTTATGGTGCCCCACGGCTAGGGGGATAGAAATTTTAGGAGGAAATCTTGAAAAGGTTTTTCGTTAGTATGGCTTTGCTGGCGCTGGGAGCGATGACGCTTGCCGGCTGCGGCGAGCCTGCTACATCAACAGCGCCGCCACCAACGGCTACAGCCGTACCCGTCGCCACAGGTGGCGATCCAGCAACAGGGGGTAACGTGAACACAGCAGGCCAACCGGAACATATAACGGTCCAGCATATACTGATCGGCTTCAAAGATGCTGTAGGCTTCAGGGGCAACGCGCCTCCCGCCGCGCAGGCACGCACGCAGGAGCAGGCTAAGGCACTGGCCTACGAGATCTTGGAGAAGGCGAAGAAGGGCGAGGACTTCGACCAGCTCGTGGTCCAATACACCGACGACTCGCCTCCTGGCATCTACAGCATGGCGAACATCGGCGTGCAACCTGATAGTGCGGCGCAGGAGGCCGGGCGCCAGGACATGGTAGCGGCCTTTGGTGACGTGGGCTTCACTCTCCAGGTGGGAGAGATCGGCATAGCCGATTACGATGACGTCAACTTCACCAGCCCTTACGGGTGGCACATTATCAAGCGTGTGAAGTAAGCTCTAAATTACTGCATTGAGAGATAGGATATGGGGTTGACTGAGTCAACCCCATATCCTATCTCTATCGGAATCTGGTCCCTAACCCCTGATCCCTGATCCCTGGCTTCTATACCATGTGCCTGCGGCGTAGGGCCACGCGCTGGAGGTAGGAGAGGCCCACCTCGGCCAGCAGCGCGAGGAGGGCGACCGGGATCGCGCCCACCAGCAGGATGTGGTTGTACCGCTTCCCGAGGGTGAGGCCGGAGTTGATGAAGTCGCCCAGGCCGCCACCGCCAATGAGGGAGGCGAGCGCGGCGCTCGAGATCACTTCTATGGCGGCGATGCGCAGGCCCGCCAGCACCACGGGGAGGGCAAGCGGCATCTGCACCCGCCTCAGCAAGCCCCAGGCGGTCATCCCCATGCCCCGCCCGGCTTCGATTATGGCCTTGTCCACCCCTCGCATCCCCGCCTCGGTGTTTATCAGGATAGGCGGTATCGCAAGGACCGTGAGCGCGACCAGCGAGGGTGCGAAACCTGTATGGAGCACAGGGATCAGGAGAAAGAGGACCGCCAGGCTCGGCACGACTCGGATAACACCAGCCAGGTTCACCACCACGCGGGAGAGCGTTGCGTACCTGCTCACTACTATGCCAAGCGGCAAGCTCACCAACCCTCCCACCAGCAGCGCAAGCAAGCTCAATTGCAGGTGCGTGCCCAACGCACCCAGGAAGTTGTGCGAAGGATCGAGCGCGTATTCTATTGCTTTAGCTATTGTGTCCAAGTTGCTGGTTCCTGGTTCCAAGTTTGAAATCCCTTAATCCCCTAATCTCTAAAACCAACGCTCATGGCACGCGAACTGTGCGCTCTACAAGCCGGAAGGCGAGGTCGGTTAGGATGGCGATGCCCGCGATACAGATTATGCCCGCGTACAGCTTGGATTCATTGTTGATGCCGTCCTTCAGCAGTTGGCCGAGGCCGAGGCCGCCTACCCAGGCAGCTATAGTCGCCAGGCCGATGGTCGAGAGCGCGCCAATACGAAGGCCCGCCACGATCACCGGCAGGGCGAGGGGCACTTCGATCCGCAAGAGCACCTGTCGAGAGTCCATGCCCATGCCGACGGCGGCTTCCTTCACGGCCCTCTCCACGCCGTTGAAGGCGACCGTGGTGTTGCGGACCAGCACCACGAGCGCGTAAGCCGTGAGAGCGACGATAGCCGTAGGCGCGCCGATGCCGATGAAGGGTACCGTAACAAGAAAGGCGAACAGAGCAAAGCTGGGGATTGTGTAAATGATGCCCAGGACAGTCAGTACGGGCGTTGCCAGCCGCGGTTGGCGGCTCAGTAGCAGGCCAAGTGGCAGAGCGATCAGCACCGCGATAAGGAGGGACACCGAGCTTAGATAGAGGTGCTCCACCAGCCGGGGCCAAACGCGGTCGAAACTGTTGATCAGGTAGTCCATTGTGGTGCTGCGCGACGAAGGACGAAGGACGAAAGACGAAGGATAACTACTTCCGTCCTTCGTCCTTCGTCCTTCGTCCTTCATCCGTTGCTCGCTTGATCGCTTCCAGGTCTAGCGTGCCTATGGGATTGTTTTCGTTGTCGACGATGGTGAGGGCGTGGGTATCGGCGCTTAGGAGGATGTTGAGGGCCTCGCGCAGGGTGGCGGTTGGTGGTAGGGTGGACGCTGACGGGTCCGAGGCCGGGCCATGGACGGGGGACATCACCGACTGCACGCTGAGGAGCGACAGCCTACGCAGCACATCCTCCGAGCCGACGAGGTCGGCCACGAACGGGTCGGCAGGGTTGGAGAGTATGTGCAAGGGAGTATCGTACTGTACGAGTTTGCCCTGGCGCATGACGGCGATCTTGTCGGCCAGCCGGATCGCCTCCTCGATGTCGTGCGTGACGAAGAGGATCGTTTTGCGGA
>JBAURA010000801.1:0-2439 GCA_049580985.1 Chloroflexia bacterium | reverse complement strand
GTCATGATCGTGAGCATGAGCCAGAAGTCGGGCCTGAACGCCAGCATCAGCAACGAAAGCGACATGAGAGGCACGCCGACAAGAAAGAATGGACGACGTCTGCCCAGTGACGTGCGCGTGCGGTCGCTGATACGGCCCACAACCGGCTGTACGAGCGCACCGACAAAGGCACGTTCATTCGCCAATAAGCCAATCAACCAGTCCGCGACGCCATATTGCTTGAGATATAAGGGCATGGCCGTGTTGAGCAGTCCATAGACCAGGGAGGACCCGAAGTTTGCTACGCTGTAGCGAGCGGCCACGCCGGCCTCGAACCGCTCAACCGGCTCAACGGCTTCCTCGATCTCAGCGACGTTTTGCACGTCGCCAGCCGCCAATGTCAAATCGTCCCCTCGTATGCGCGCATCCATGCGTGCCTCCTGTGTTATACATAGATTGCTTGCCAGGTGCTAATAATATAGCGCACTTTCGGCCAGGATGCGTCGGTAATTCTGCCTGTTTTCACCAGAGATTCGAGTCTAGGTACAACTACCTATTGGCACACGTCGCAAACAATCCTATAAAATGGTGGCGGACGTAAACATAGACAAAGCCAAAGACCTTAACAGATCATGGTTGTAGGGGCGAGGCATGCCTCAATACTGTCGCATTAATCTTGTAGGGGCGGACCCGTGTGTCCGCCCTTCTACCTTAACCCCGATCTTGGCGGCTCACCGACCAGGCATACACACGGGTCCGCCCCTACGAAACACAATCTCACGTCTTTATACGACTATTGAGGCATGCCTCGCCCCTACAATCGCATTTGGAACAAACGAGGAGGGAATATGAGCGGCAAGCGTGGAGAAACCGGTGCCGGTGTGGAGGTCAGGCTGGAGGAGTTCAGGCATTATCGCCTGCGGATGAACGAGAGGATAGCTGAGGCCGGGCACCTGGGCATCAATCGCTTCTTCAATCTCGATACGACGGCGTACCACGACGGCGCGCTCCCTGGGCGCACCAAGGAATTGCTGGGGCTGGTAGCATCTGCCGTGCTGCGCTGCGACGATTGCGTGGACTATCACCTGATCCAGTGCGTGGAGGCCGGTTACACAGATGACGAGTTGACCGACGCCTTGAACGTAGCGCTGATAGTCGGGGGCAGCATCCTCATTCCGCACCTGCGTCACGCCATGGAGACCATCGACCTGTTGCGAGCCGAGGGAGCGCAAAGCTAAATGAAGGTGCGCGGCGCTCTGTTTGCGGCAGGTGTGCTGCTTCTACTATTGCTCACGGCTGTTGTTCCACGGGCCGTAGCCCAGACGCCCGACCCCATAAGCACACCACCGCCTCAGTTGACAGAAGAGCCTCGACAGGAGACGCTGGAAGCGCGGGTCCTTACGGCCACGCCTCCCAATCCTTGCGGAGGCGGCATAGAGGCGTCCGGCTTCGAACAACAATGCCAGAGGCTGGAGCTGCTGGTTACGGAGGGGAGCATAAAGGGTCAGCGGATAGCGATCGAGGAGGGGCAGCTTCCCGTCGCCAACCGCGCCGGCATTTACTACAAGCCTGGGGACCGCGTGCTCGTGGACTGGATAAGCGGAGGGGACCAGGGCAGCGCCTTCTACATCACCGACTTCATTCGCACTGACGGCTTACTGGTCCTGGCAGCCGTGTACGTAGTCCTGGCGGTGATTTTCGGTGGGCTGAAGGGCCTATCATCGCTGTTGGGGCTAACGATTAGTTTTGCAATAATCTTCTTCTTCGTCTTGCCCCGCATCGTAGCGGGCGACGATCCCGTGTTTATAAGCGTGCTCGGCGCGCTGGCGATCATGCTCGCCACCCTCTACCTGTCGCATGGCTTCAGCCTCAAGACCACGGCGGCCCTCATGGGCACATCCATCAGCCTGGTGCTCACCGGCCTCCTTGCCTGGGTCGCTGTGGAGATAGTCAGGCTGTCCGGCTTCGGCTCCGAGGAGGCTATGTACATCCAGATCGCGCAGGGAGGGGCGATCAACCTGCGCGGTATCCTGCTGGGAGGGATCATCATTGGGGCACTGGGGGTGCTTGATGACATTACTATCAGCCAGTCGGCAGCCGTGTTCGAGATGAAGCGAATCGACCCTGCGCTTGGCTGGCGAAGGCTCTTTTCGCATGCCGTAAGCATTGGGCGCGACCACATAGCCGCTACGACGAATACCCTGGTGCTGGCCTATGCGGGCGCGTCGCTGCCGTTGCTGATCCTGTTCGTGACGGGCACCGATCCCTGGACGAGAGTGGTCAATCTGGAGATCGTGGCCGAGGAGGTAGTGCGCACACTCGTGGGGACCATAGGGCTGATGGCATCGGTGCCGGTGACCACTGCACTCGCCGCTTGGCTGGCTACGAAGCGACCCCCGCCCCCTTTACCTGAAGGGCATACGGGCCACGCGCACGGGCACCACCATTAGTAGAGAGAAT
>JBAURA010000800.1:0-31900 GCA_049580985.1 Chloroflexia bacterium | reverse complement strand
ACCGCAACATACCCGGCCCCAAGCCCGTTTTCTGGTTCGAGACGGCCATCCACTCCCGCGAAATCGCCACCCCTGAGATGGCGACGCGCTACATGGCCCACCTCCTCAACGGCTACAACTCCGACCCGGACGCCCGCTGGCTGGTAGACTGGCATGATATTTGGATCATGCCCCATGTGAACCCGGATGGACATCACATAGTGGAGAACGGCGCGGCCACCCCGCGTACCCAGCGCAAGAACGCCGACAAAGACGACGGCTGCACCGCTTACCCACCCACCGGGTCCTCGCAGTTCGGGACTGACAACAACCGCAACTTTCCCTTTAAGTGGAATTACGGTTGCACAAACTGCTCCAGCGGCGATCCCTGTAACCTGACATACAGGGGACCCTCAGCCGGCTCTGAGGAAGAGACGCAGGCCGTCGTCAATAAGATAAGCTCTCTCATCCCCGATCAGCGCGGCCCCAACGACACCGACGCTGCGCCTATTACCACAACCGGCATCTATAACAGCATGCACAGCAACGCTGCACTCAATCTCTTCCCCTGGGGTTGGACTTCGACCGATTCCCCCAACCATGCTGATCTAAACCAGATCGGCCAGCACATACGGGCGACTAACGCTTATCCTCCCGGCAACAGCTATGTCTCCGGGCAGGCCCCCGACGTCCTCTACGCGGTAGACGGCGATACGCTGGACTGGGGCTATGGCGAGCGTGGCATCGCTTCCTTCACCACCGAGGTGGGCGGCAGCGGCTTCTTCCCCGCTTACACCACCATCGACACGATGTGGAACCTGAACAGGGGCGCGTTGGTCTATCAGGCCAAGATCGCCCGCACGCCTTACCTGACTGCCAGGGGACCGGACGCCGATACGCTGGTGGCGACTCCTATAACCGCCACACAGGGCACGCCGATCCAGGTCACAGGTCGCATCAACCATGTATGGACAAACAACACGTTCTCGCAGAATATTGCGGCTGCCGAGTACTACGTCGATACCCCGCCGTGGGCAGGCGGCACCGGCATACCCATGCAGCCCTCCGATGGCACCTTCAACTCGCCCACCGAGAACGTGCAGGCCACCGTTGATACCAGCGCCCTCACCCCCGGCAGGCATATCCTGCTGATCAGGGGTAGGGGCGTGAACGACTACTCCGGCTACCAGAGCTGGGGTCCCATCACCGGCCTCTTCATCGATATCCTGCCGGGTGGCGGGCCTACACCTACTAGCGGCCCTGTCACCAATACCCCCACGCGCACTGCTACCACCCAACCCACCAACACGCCAACGTCGATACCTACCCTTCCGGCCACCATTGCCCACACCAACACTCCCACGCATACCAGGACGAACACAGCTACCAGCACCCCTACGAGCACCCGCACCAATACGCCCCTCCCCACCCAGACTTCGGGAGGCGCCACCGCCACGCCTCAGCCAACCAACACTAACACTGTCATACCCACCAATACCGTCGTGGCTACGGATACCCCCTCGTCAGGCACCGCTACTGTCGAGCCTACCGTGTGCGCAATCTCCTTCACCGACGTGCCTACCGACCATACCTTCTACCCGTACATACGTTGTCTCGCCTGCCGTGGCATCATCAACGGCTACAACACAGGCTGCGAGACGGGTAACCCCTGCTTCAGGCCCGGCAATCTCGTCACCAGGGGGCAGACCGCCAAGATCGTCTCCAACTCGGCGGGCTTCTCGGAGCCTACCGGCGATCAGAAGTTCCAGGACGTGCTGCCAGGCTCCACCTTCTACGACTTCGTGTGGCGGCTGGCCGAAAGAGGTTACCTGTCAGGCTACCCGTGCGGCGGGCCTGGCGAGCCGTGCGTGGCCCCCAACAACCTTCCCTACTACAGGCCGAACTCCAACGTCACGCGCGGCCAGCTAAGCAAGGTAGTGGCCGAAGCAGCCCTCCTCTCCGACCCGGTAGGCGACCAGCAGTTCGAGGACGTCGTGCCAGGCTCCACCTTCTACAACTACATCCAGCGGCTGGCGAACCTGGGCATCATGTCAGGCTACCCGTGCGGCGGTCCCGGCGAGCCATGCAACCCACCCGACAACCTCCCCTACTTCCGTCCAGGGGCCAACGCCACCCGTGGGCAGGCCAGCAAGATAGTAGCCAATACCTTCTTCCCGGAGTGCCAGCCCACCTGTGACCCTTCCGGCTCGATTGCGGGGACCGCTGAGCCGAGTTTCGTCCAGCCGAACGTGGTTGTTACCTTCACCGCCACAGGGTTCTCGCCCAACGAGGAGGTATCGTTCTGGTTTACGCAACCCGATGGCACGGTGTTTGGAACTCCCATGCCGGTTTGCTGTGCGGACCTCGATGGCACGGTGCAGTTTGCTCCGCTCATGTTGCCTCCTCCGTTCTTTCAGTTCCCCGGCAGGTGGACTCTGACGGTTCAAGGAGCATCAAGCCAACATCAATCTATCATTTACTTCTGCCTGGAAGTGCAGCGATAGCCAACACAGATCATGTTTATCGGTCAGGGGGCGATATGCCCCCTGTAAGGAGGTGAAACTGAGAACACTGTTGCGAACCATATAGAATCCCTTACCCGGCGCTCGACGTATGCATGGCTCCCAACATGTACGTATGGATCAAACGGTATCAGTAGGAAGGAGCAACGATAATGAGGCGTGTTTTCACCCATCCTATATTCGCGGCGTTCGTACTGCTCGTGGCGGTCGTAATGGCTTTCAGCATGGCAGCCAGGGCATCCTATCCCACCGGGCAGCAACAGCAACAGCCACCCTCTCAGGGCCGCGCACCCGACACATCCATGGAGGCGGTCAGGTTCAGCGTGTCGCCGCCACTGCGCGACGTGCAACGTATCGTACCTCGGTTCGACCCGACCCTCACTTTCCCTGAGCACGAGATTGAGACCGGCCCCGCCATCGAGGGCTTCGTTGACGAGGCGGTCCAAAAGCTAACCGGGCCGCTTGCGATCCCCACGCCCAATGTCAACTTCGAGGGCATGTACAACATCTGGGGTGGCTATCCGCCCGACACCGCGGGCGACGTGGGGCTGAACCACTACATACAAATCGTGAATGTCGGCTTCCAGATATTCAGTAAGACCGGCACCTCCCTCTACGGCCCGGCCAACAACAACACCCTCTTCATTGGCGCGGGCGGCTTTTGCGAGTCGACCAACCGGGGCGACCCTATCGCCCTCTACGACGAAATGGCCGACCGCTACCTGGTAAGCTGGTTCGCATTCACCAGCCAGAGCGGGCCTACCTACCAGTGCATTGCGGTCACCGCCGGGCCGGACCCTCTCGGAGCCTGGTACAGGTACGAATTCCTCACAGGTCAGACCACCTTCGTAGACTACCCGCACCTGGGAGTCTGGCCTGACGCTTACTACATGGCTGCCAACCTCTTTGGGACGCCTGGCGGCGGGGGCGTCTATGCCTTCGAGCGCGAGAGGATGCTCAATGGCGACCCGACCGCGCGGGTGGTCTCCTTCCTCGGCGTTGCCTCCACATTGCTCCCCAGCGACCTCGACGGTCCGCCGCCCCCCGTGGGAGCGCCCAACTACTTCTTACGCTTCTCCGGCTCCAGCAATCTGGCGCTCTACAAGTTCCACGTAGACTGGGCCACTACCGGCAATTCCACCTTCACAGGCCCGACCAACCTACCTGTGACCGCCTTCAGCACGGGTGTAGGCGGGATACCGCAACCGGGCACAGCCGTTGGCCTGGCTAACCTCGCCGACCGCCTGATGTACAGGCTGGTATACAGGAATATGGGCACGCACGAGGCTCTGCTGGCTAACCACACGGTCGATGCCGGCGGCAGCGTGGCGGGCGTGCGCTGGTATGAGCTGCGCGACCCCAACGGCAGCCCCACTGTATTCCAGCAGGGCACCCACACCCTTGGGGATGGCGTTGAGCGGTGGATGGGGAGCATAGGGATGGACCGCATGGGCAACATCGCCGTCGGCTACAGCGCCTCCAGCTCCACCGTCTTCCCTTCCATCCGCTACGCCGGGCGTCTCAGCACCGACCCGCTGGGGCAGATGGCCCAGGGCGAGGCCTCCATCATCGCGGGCACAGGCTCGCAAACCGGCCCCGGCGCTCGCTGGGGCGACTACTCGATGATGTCGGTTGACCCCGCCGACGGCTGCACCTTCTGGTACACCACGGAGTACATCCAGGTGACCGGCGAGCGCACCTGGCGCACCCGCATCGCTTCGTTCAAGTTCAATGAGTGCGTACCCGTGCCCCCCACTCCCGCCGCGACAGTCACAGCGCCGGTGCCCACCGTCACACCTAGCGCCACTATGGTGCCGGCCTGTGCCGTCCATACCGGCTCCCTCGCCGGCGGCGACCTGACGCAGACCAGCCGTATCATCACTGTGGGTATGCCGCCCAGCACCTGCGCTATACCGCGCTCCTGTCCTGGCGAGGATACCAGCGTCACCACCCAGCACTTCTATGACCAGTACACTTACGCGAACACAACTGGCGCATCACTCTGCGTAACCGTGCAGGTAATCCCCGGTTGCAGCAACAATGCCCTCACCAGCGTGGCCTACCTGGGCAGCTACAACCCCACCAGCAAATGCACCAACTACATCGCTGATGGCGCGCGAGGCGGACCACAGAACGTCTACTCGTTCAGCCTGCCCGCCGGGCAGACCGCCGTCATTGTCGTATTCGAGCACAACGGCGGCATCGGCTGCGAGAACTACACTCTCAACATCACCTCGGCCCAGTGCGCGGGCACTCCCGCGCCTACGACTACGGGTACTCCGCCTACAGCTATCGTCACAGTCACGTCTCCACCCTCCACGGTCACAGCTACGCGCACCAGCACCGCTCCGGTGGCTACCAACACCTCCGGGCCGGGCGTTACCAACACCGCGACGACCCAGCCCGTAGCCAGCAACACTCCCGGCTCAGCTACCGCCACAGCCACAGCCTGTACTCTCATGTTCACCGACGTGCCTGAAGGCTCCACCTTCTACGAGAACATACGATGTCTCGCCTGTAGGGGCATCATCAACGGCTACTCCACAGGCTGCGAGACCGGCAATCCTTGCTTCAGGCCAGGTAATCTCGTTACCAGGGGCCAGCTAGCCAAGATCGTCTCCAACGCTGCGGGCTTCGATGATCCTCCTGGCGCACAGCAGTTCGAGGACGTGCCCCCAGGCCACACCTTCTACGACTTCATAGGCAGGCTTGCCACCAGGGGCATCATCAACGGCTACCCGTGCGGTGGTCCCGGCGAGCCTTGCGTGCTCCCGGACAACCTGCCATACTTCAGGCCCAATGCCAACGTCACCAGGGGCCAGATCTCCAAGATAGTAGCAGAGGCGGCAGGGCTGACCCAACCCCCTGGTGCACAGCAGTTCGAGGACGTGCCCCCAGGCCACACCTTCTACGACTACATCTGGCGGTTGACCAGCCTGGGCATCATGAACGGCTACCCATGCGGTGGAGCAGGCGAACCCTGTAACCCCCCTGGCAACCTGCCATACTTCCGCCCAGGAGCCAACGCCACTAGAGGACAGGCTTCCAAGATCGTAGCGAATACCTTCTTCCCAGAATGTGAGACGCCTGGCGCGTCCAAATTGACCCGATAAGTTCTACCTCTACAAATAGAAGAAGCCCGCCGTGTGGCGGGCTTCTTCTATTTGTCCTTTTCTCCTTTAAGAGGAAAACATTCTGATGTCTAGTATTAGCGCATATCTTGATCTATAATCTGAAACACCTAGCCACCCTCCACCCCCACTATTCCTACGATTTACTGGAGCCACGCGTATAGGGTAGTACGTGGCCGGCGGGCAATTTCCTTATTCGAATGCAAAAAGGAGGTGAGCGCGTGCTATTCATCCCAGGACTATTAATTTGAGCCATGCGGGCGAAACCATAAGAGGAGGAGCTAACCCATGACAGCAAAGAAAGGGATGCAAATAAGCGCGGCGCTGCTTGCTTTGATCATCCTGTTGGTAGGTCTGGCGGCGATGAACGTCAGCGCTTCCTACCCCACAGGCAATAGCGCGAGCAAGGGCACCGTCGCCAACCAGGCAGAGAGCAGCATAGATTGGAAGGCCGACGAAGCGAAGGCGCGTTCGGGCCAACCCATCGTGCGCCAGGCCGTGCGGGCCGGCGTCTCCCTCCCCCTGCGCGAAATACAGCCTAAAATTACGCAGGGCGTGCAACCCGAAGAGAACGAGAATCCCATCGTCCACAGGGGCGACCCCGGCAGGCCCCAGCCCCCTAACTTCGTGGACGCGGCCCGCCAGAGCCTGATCGGCCCGCTGGTGATGCCCACGCCCATCGTCAACTTCGAGGGGATGTACAACCACAACGGCTTCATCCCGCCCGACACCAACGGCGATATTGGCCGCAACCAGTACGTGCAGACGGTCAACTCCACCCTGGAGGTGTACAGCAGGACAGGTACCTCCCTCTACGGCCCCCTCAATATCAACGAGTTGTGGGCGGGGGTCGGCGGCCTGTGCTACGACTTGAACGCGGGCGATCCGGTGGTGCTTTACGACCCGATGGCGGGGCGCTGGCTGATAAGCCAGTTTACCGGGCAGAGCAACCCCACCCACCAGTGCATAGCCATCTCCACCAGCGAGGATGCCACGGGCGCGTACTACGTCTATGACTTCATAGTCAGCCCCACGACGACGGCGTTCGAAGACTACCCTCACTTCGGTGTGTGGCCCGACGCTTACTACATGACCACCAACGAGTTCGGCGGCCCCAACTTTGGTGGCAATTACGCCTTCGAGCGCGACAAAATGCTGCGGGGCGACGCCACCGCCCAGATGGTCTACTTCGGCGTACTCGACGGCGGCTTCCTGCCCACCGACCTGGACGGCGACCCGCCGCCGGCGGGCAGCCCCAACTACTTTGTCAACTTCCCGGACAACGCCAATCTGAACCTCTACAAGTTCCACGTTGACTGGGCGGTCCCCTCCAACTCCACCTTCACCGGCCCGACCACTATCCCCGTAACGCCGTTCGACTTCGACTTATGCACGGGGGCCCGCGAACAGTGTATCGACCAACCGGACACTACCGCCCGGCTAGAAGCTATCGCCGACCGCCTGATGTTCAGGATGGCCTACCGCAACATGGGCACCCACGAGGCGCTCGTGCTGATGCACACCGTTGACGGCAACGGCGCCGGCCTCGCGGGCGAGCGTTGGTACGAATTGCGCGCCCCCAACGGCGCAGTTTCCGTCTTCCAGCAAGGCACTTACGCCCCGGCTGACGGCGTACATCGCTGGATGGGCAGCATCGCCATGGACAGGCAGGGCAACATCGCCATGGGCTTCAGTGCGTCCAGCACCACGGTCTACCCTTCCGTACGCTATGCCGGACGTTTGGTGACAGACCCTCTGGGCCAGTTCTCACAGGGGGAGGCCACTCTCCTCGCCGGCACCGGTTCCGAGGATTACCCCGGCACTGCCCGGTGGGGCGACTACAGCTCGATGTCGGTAGACCCGGTGGATGAGTGTACCTTCTGGTATACGAACGAGTACTTTGCGCGCACCGGCCCGCGCAACTGGCGCACGCGCATTGGCTCGTTCAGGTTCCCTGGCTGTACCGGCGGCACGGCTACCCCGGTAGCCACTGCCACCGCACCATATGCCAGCCCGACACCTCCGCCCGCCACGGCCACCCCGTGCGCAGGCGCTATAACTGCCACAAGCTCGATCACCAATACCGACCCGATCCAGATAAACCGCGTGAACCGGTCGCACCCGCCCAGCTCCTGTCTCGCGCCTAATTCGGGCTCGGTCAATGCGGACGGCTTCAACAGGCACTATAAGCAGCACACTTACACCAACAGTACAGGCTCGACCCAGTGTGTCACGATCCACGTGGTTAATGCCTGCGGTGACAATGCGACGGGCAGCGCAGCCTACCTGAATACGTTCGACCCGAACAACGTAGCAACCAACTACCTGGGTGACTACGGTGCGATAGGCGGCCCTGAGTACACCTACTCGGTGAGTCTACCCGCCGGCCAGACAGTGGTGGTGGTGGTGCATGAGGTATCACGTAACCTCGGCTGCGATTCGTATACTATCACCATCAACCCGTGCGTGCAGGGCGCGGCATCCGCCACCCCTACAGCCGGCACACCCACCCAAACGCCCATAGTTACGCCTACGGCCACGCCTACTACCGTGTGTGTCGGCACCACCTACCAGGTCTTCGCAGGCGCGGGCGCTACGATGATACCGGCCAACAACAAGATCGCCAATGAGTGCGACGACTGCGTGACGCTGGTAGGCCTACCCTTCCCCGTAAGCGTGTACGGCGTGGTGACCAATACGGTCAACGTAGGCTCCAACGGCATGCTGAACTTCGGCTCAGACCAGCAGAACATCTATACGCAAAACTGTGTGCCGGTGGCTTCCAACCCACCGCCATTCACGCGCACCCTCTTCCTCTACTACGATGACTTGCGCACCGACGTGATGACGCCCACGCACGGCATCTACACCGACGTGATAGGCACCGCCCCCAACAGGCAGTTCATCATCAGGTGGCAGGTCACCTACTTCGATACCGAGGTCACAGGCGATGCCAACTTCGAAGCTGTCCTGACCGAAGGCTCGGATACTTTGCGAGTCATATACGGTGAGACCGACCCGGGCGGCGACCCTGGCATGGGCATCCAACTCAACCTCGGCCAGTACACGTCATATGCCTGCCATGTTGACCCCGCCGAGGGCGATACCGCCCTCTACGTGCCAATAGGCTGCGGCATCACGCCCACGGCCACACCTGTCCTGGCTACAAGTACTCCTACACCCGGGATATGCGTCATGAAGTTCACGGATGTAAACCCGGAGGACTGGTTCTACGGCTATGTGGAATGGCTATACTGCCGAGGCGTGGTGAGTGGGTATAATACCACCCCACCGTGCGAAGCAGGCCAGATACCGTGCTTCAAGCCTGAAAACCCCACAACCAGGGGTCAAATGGCGAAGATAGTGGTGAGAGCCTTCAACTTCCCAATCGACACCACAGGTGGGCCTCACTTCTCCGACGTGCCTGTGGGTTCCACTTTCTACAACTACGTAGAGACTGGCTACAATATGGGCCTCTTCTCAGGGTACGCAGACGGGACTTACCGCCCGAATGCCTGGGTGACCAGGGGGCAGCTAGCAAAGATAGTGGTGAATGCAGCGATCATCGCGGACCCCGCTAACTGGACGCTTGAGAACCCGCCGACCAACACGTTCCAGGACGTGCCGGTAGGGTCGGTGTTCTTCCGCTACATCGAGACGGCGGTAATGCACAACCTGGTGTCGGGCTACCCATGTGGAGCGCCACCAGCGGGCCAGTGCGTACCACCGGACAACAAGCCGTACTTCCTGCCGGGCCAGAATGCCAGCAGGGCGCAGATCAGCAAGATCATCTACCTGGCAGTGAGCTACCCACCCCGCAAATAAACGGCTGGTAGCCAACAGACGAAGTAACATGAGCAGGAGACACATGTCTCCTGCTCATGCTTTGCATGCGCCTATCGTACATCGTCCACCGTCAGCCTACCGTCGGTTCACGATGTAGATACCGGCGAGAACAAGAAGCCCCCCGCCGATCTGGTTGATGGCTAACCCTTCGCCCAGGAGTGGGACCGCTACGAGGGCAGTGAACACCGGCTGTGCTAGCAAGGAGACGGACGTAAGGGGAGCGGGCAGGTGGCCGAGCGAGTAGTTGATCGCCATCCAACCAAGCGCATGCGACACAAGACCGAGGGCTACCAGCGACCACCACTGCCCAGCCTCGAAGCCCCAGAGCTGCTCCCCAGTGACCAGCACATAAGCAAGCAGGAGCACTGTCGCTGCCGCCGAGTTGATCCACATGAAGTGCATCGTCCCTAGCCCCTGTCGCACCCGGTTGGTGGCGAGAATATAAGCGGCGTAGAAAGTGCTGGACAGCACCGCCAGCAGATCGCCCCACGAGAGTTGCGGGTGCTCGATCACGTCCCGCCCCACGACGATAGCCACCCCCACCAACGCGATTACCATGCCGGCCCAGAAACGCCGCTTCAGGCTTTCGTGAAAGATAACAAGCGCCCCCAGGCTCACCCACAGGGTCGAAAGGTTGCCCAACAGCGTGGCGTTGGCAGCAGACGTAAAAAGGAGCGAGGTATTCCAGAAGCCCAGGTCGAGCGCGAAGAAAAGCCCCGCGATGATCGTGCCCCAAACCAGCTTTGAGGTCAAAGCGCCAGGCTTCAGATTCAAAGTCGCATCGGGCGCCCCTTCACTTTGAACTTTCAGCTCTGAGCTTTGAATACGCCGGGCGCGCGCGAGATATAGCCCGTATGGTATGGAGAGAGCAAGGGTGGCGATGGCAACGCGGTGGAATGCAGACACCGCGCCGGTGACGTGGACGGAGCCTGCCAGGTTGACCCACTTGGTAAAGATGGCAGAGAAACCGATGCACACCACGCCGAGCGCGAGCGCGGCATATGCGCGCAGACGGATGCTCTGGGTGCGCCTGCTTATGGAGGTGAAAGGGCGTGGGGTGGTGTTGGTAGTCAGGGGCTGAGGTGGAGTGGCAGGCATTATTCTCCGGTGAGCGCATTTATGCGCTCTTTCTGTTATGCGCTCTTCTCCAACACCACTTCTTCCTCCGACCCCTGATCCTCGATCCCTGAACCCTCGGCAGCCTCTTGCTCCTGGTACTGCAACTGATACAGCCTGTAATAGTAGCCGTTGCGGGCCAATAGCTCTTCGTGCGTACCTTCCTCTACTATATGGCCTTTGTGCAGCACGATTATACGGTCAACGTGCTTAATCGTAGAGAGGCGGTGGGCGATGATGATGCTGGTTCTACCTCTCATCAGCTTGTAGAGAGCGTCCTGGATCAGCGCTTCCGTCTCGGTGTCAACACTGGAGGTGGCTTCGTCCATCACCAGGAGGACCGATGGGTTGAAGGCGATAGCGCGTGCGAAAGTCAGTAGCTGGCGCTGGCCTACCGAGAGGTTGGTCCCTCGCTCTTTCACCTCGTGCTCGTAACCGTCGGCAAATCGGTCGATGAAGTGGTCCGCATTGACGTAGCGGGCCGCGCGGATCACCTCTTCGTCTGTGATATCCTTGTCCAGCAAGCGGATGTTGCGCTCGATTGTGCCTGAGAAGAGCACAGAATCTTGCAGGACCACGCCGATGTGCCGCCTCAATTCAGACTGGCGCACGTCCCGCACGTCCACCCCGTCGATCAGGATCGCCCCTTCTTGTACGTCGTAGAAGCGGCTCAGGATGCTGATTATGCTGGTCTTGCCCGCTCCCGTCGCGCCCACAATAGCCACGCTCGTGCCCGCGGGTATCTTGAAGCTGACCCCTTTCAGCACCGGCTCATCGGGGTTGTAGGCAAAATGCACATCGCGGAACTCGATATCACCTACTACTTTGCTTAACTGCTTGGGTTTCGCCGGATCGAGTACAACGGGCTGCTCGTCGAGCAGCATAAACACGCGCTCGGCGGCGGCCATCGCACCCTGCATGATGTTGTACTTCTCGGCCAGGTCACGAATAGGCATGAAGGCTCGGTCGGTGTACTGAAAAAAGAGTACGAGCGTGCCGAACGTTAGCGTGCCCGCCAGCACCTCACCCGACCCGTACCATAGGAGGGCGGCCATCGCTAGAGTAGATAGGAAACTGACCACCGGGAAGAAGTAGGCGAACACTCGTAGAGCATCCAGGTTCGCCACTAAATAGTGTTTGTTGAGGGCATCAAACTCGCCGTACTTGCGCTTCTCGCGGTTGAATAGCTGCACCACCAGCATCCCTGAAAGGTTCTCTTGTAGGAAACCGTTGAGGCGGGAGAGCCTCACGCGCTGCTGGCGATAGGTGGTGCGCATCCAGTTCTGAAACGCCCAGCTTGCCAGGGCGATCAAAGGCAGCACGGCCAGGCTCACCAGCGCCAGCCGCCAGTCCACGATGAACATCACGCTCACCACACCCACCAGGATCACCACGTCGCCCACGACAGTCACCACGCCGGAGCCGATAAACTCGTTCAGGGCGTCCACATCGTTGGTGAGGCGACTGATCAGGCGGCCCACCGGGTTGCGGTCGAAGTGGTGCAGAGACTGGTGCTGGAGATGAGAGAAGATGTTGTTACGCAAGTCGTACATCACATTCTGCCCTATGATCTGCATGATGTAGTTCTGCGCGTACCGGAAGACGAAGGAGAGCGCGAGCGAAGCCACCACCCCCAACCCGATAGGCAACAGCAAATCTGCCCGTCCCGGCCTGATCGCCTGGTCGATAGCTATCACGCTGAGAAGGTATGGAGCTACAAGCTCTACCAGGGTGGTGGCGAATATGAGGACGAACGCGATTGCGACCTGCTTTTTGTAAGGACGCAGGTAGGTGAGCAGTCGACGCATGAGGTGTGCGTCGTATGCTTTGCCTAGTATCTCGTCTTCCTGAACCATATTTGATGCCATGGATTTTATCTATCCTTTAACAGATCTACGCCTTCCCGCTCAATTACGGTCAACAAGGAAGGACGGCAAGTAGCAACATGGCGGCCTGGCCAGCTACATCCCAGGCGTGGTCTCAACGCTGTTTTAGTGCGTCTTGGTTCAGATCCTGCGTGACTTGTTGCTGTATGTGAACCAAAGTGGGCTTTGGCATGTATCTCCTTTATGTGAGGGTGTCGGGTTGGAGTCCGGTAGTGATTGGGTGCCACGCCAGATGGTCCAACCCGGTACCCTGCGCCTTAATTATATACAATGCCTGTTAGCTGTCACGTATCCTCTTGATTCTCAATGGCTCATTAAGTTTCCAGGAAACGGTTGATATTGTCCGCGTTATGTCACTTCGACAGACCATAGATATCAAGTGCCAAGTTCACAGAGCGCCATCTTTTAGTCGATCCCCAATTCGTGCGACAGCAACTCGCGGCGGTACATACCAGCATACACACCTCGCAGCCCAACCAATTCGGAGTGGGTGCCGCGCTCGATAATCTTGCCATCTTCTATAACGAGTATCTGATCCGCTTCTTTGACGGTGGAGATGCGCTGGCTGATGATGATGCTCGTCCTCCCTGCCAGCACATCCCGTAGGCCCGACAGTATCTCCGACTGGGTCTGAGTGTCGATGCTGGATAACGAGTCGTCCAGCACCAGGATAGCCGGATCGCGCATGACCGCGCGGGCCAGGGCCGTACGCTGCTTCTGGCCTCCCGACAGCGTGACGCCGCGCTCGCCTATCACAGTCTCTATGCCGTCGGGAAACTGGTCGAGGTCATTGCTCAGACGGGATACTTTCACCGCCTGCTCCACTCGTGCGGGGTTCGGCTCGTCCACGCCAAACGCCACATTCTCCTCCAGCGAGGTCGAAAAGAGGAAAGTGTCCTGGGGCACATAGCCGATGCTGCGCCGCAAGACCGCCAGCGGGAGTCGCTGTACGTCCACCCCATCCACCAGCACCGCCCCCGATTGCGCCTCGTACACGCGGGCTATCAGGTTCACGATAGAGGTCTTGCCCGCTCCCGTCGCGCCCACTATAGCCAGGCTCGTGCCCGCTGGCGCGTGGAACGAAACATCGTCCAGCACTTTATGCTTGCCGCCATCGTAGCTGAGGGTCACGTGGTCGAAGCGAATATCACCCTCGATCTTCTCGATAGGTATTGTCTCTTCGCTGTCGGCGATCTTGGGGCGCACGCCCATCATCTCTCGGATACGGCTCATCGAGGCCGCGCCCTGCTGGTACAGGCTGACCACCCACCCCAGCGCGATCATCGGCCAGGCCAGCATCATCAGGTAGCCATTGAACTGCACGAACTGGCCCAACGTAATGCTCCCTGAGATCACTTCGTTGCCGCCGACGATAAGGACCGCCACGCCAGCCAGGCCCAGCACGAAAGCCATCATCGGCCATAGCAGTTGGTTCAGAAGCTGGTACTTGAGACTGCGGCGGCGATAGTCCCGGCTCTCCTCGGCAAAGTGCTCGATCTCGTACTCCTCCTGCGCATATGCCTTCACGACGCGGATCCCCGCGAAGTTCTCCTGGGCGTAGGTAGAGAGCTTGCCGAACTGCGCCTGCACGTCCTCATAGCGCTTGTGCATCCGCCTGCCGATCAACACGAAGGCCACGCTCACCAATGGCATGAAGATGATCAGCACCAGCGCCAGCTTGACGTTGATAGAAACCATCAAGGCAGACGCCAGTATGAACATGAGCACGGTGCGCACCCCGTTGGAGAGACCGGGGCCGAGGGCCATGCGCACTGCCGACATATCGTTGGTGGCGCGGGCCATGATGTCGCCCGTGTGCATATTCTGCAACCAGCCCTGGTGCATCGCCTGTAGGTGCGTGAAGAAGTCGTTGCGTAACTCGTACTCCACCTGGCGTGATACGGCGTTCAGCGTGTAGCGGGAGAAGAACTCGCCCACCCCACCGATCAACGCCAACACCACCAGTAGGATCGCCAGCACCACCACTTCCTCCTGTGGCGCGCGCTTATCCAGCTTGTCTATAGCTTGCCCCATCAAATAGGGCAGCGCAAGCGCCAGCACGGTGGTAGCGATGACCATAATCCCTCCCAGGAGGAGGCTCGGCCAGTGCCGGGTCATATAAGGCCACAGGGTTTTCAGGTCGCGCAAAGGTTCTTCTCCTGATACCGTTTTAGAGGGGAAATAAGAGCATAACAAAATTTGTGCGTCTGTAAATCGGTCTGTAGATGTATATTCTATCCATTATAAATGTCTGAATGAGCGGCACGCAAAAGAGACGGTGGCGAGCACCATCTCTTTACGCAAGCCGATTTGCCAGGTTGTCCTGCTGTGAACATACCTCACATGGAATTTCCTTAAGTGTGAGGTTAGGTTCTCACGTTTTACGTTTTACGTTTTACGCCCCCACCAGCCCTCACCAACTCACTACCGCCTGGTCGATCATAATGAAGATGGGATAATTAATCTGGTTGCTGGGGTCCAGGTTCGTGATCGACAGCACGTTCTCCCCTTCCAGGAGCACTTTATTCGGGATGGGCCAGCCTGCCCATCCCCAGTTGCCCTCGCCGCCAGGGCCGTTGTGGGTGTCGTTGGGCATTGGGTTGGGGCCTTCGTACAAGACATAATCGTTGAGGGTGACACGCATCATCGTCTTCGGCACGTCCTCCGAGTCGACGCCCAGCACAGAAAGATTGCCCTCCCTCGGTTTCTTCTCAGTGTCAATGAAGAAGCGAGCGGTCATCGTGTGGTAATCGGTCCCTTGCCCATAGACCCATTGCGCCGTGCGCCCGTGATAACCATCCCGGCGCGAGTAGCCGCCCACGAAGCTGCTGTCGTCCAGCACTATTTGCTCCTCCCCTGAAGGGAGCGGGGTGGGTGGCTCGACCACGGTCGGCATCACTATAGGCGTGAAGCTCGGAAACGGCTCCACCGTGTCAGTAGGAAATACCTCCACCGTGTCTGTGGGCAATATCTCAGGCGTGTCGGTTGGGAGCGGCTCGGTCGTGTCGGTGGGTACGGGCACGCTCGTATCGGTCGGAACGACCTCAGGCGTATTGGTTGGAGCCTCGGTTGGTACTTCCGTAGCCGGGAGGGCCGTGTTGCTAGGCGGTACGGGTGTTGACGAGGGCACAAAAGGCGGCTCGGTCGGGGAAGGCGTGGGTGAAGGCAGCACGCTCGGCACCGTGGGGGTGGGCGTAGCGCTGCCGAATATCCCGAAGAACGCATTATTTCCCATTGCCCCCCACGCGCACAGCCCCAGCCCGATCACTACGAGTCCGCCCATCAGCCCCCACACGAGGGCGCTCCGCCTGCCCGTGCCCCTCTTCGCGGGCGTGACATGCGTGTGTTGCCGGTACTGCGGGTATGCTCCGGCCTGGGGCTGCGTCACGTGCCTCGTCACCTGGGGCACGCCCACCGGGGCCACACCTGCCGTCCCTGTGCTGTTTGTAGTCTGGGCGCGCACGGGCGGCACGCCCCCTGCCGGCTGGGGGGCCATTGGGATCTGCTGGCTTATCTCGGCCTGCGAGCGGCGCGGCGGGCGGCCACTTGCCTGGTAGCCGGCGGGCGTTACGGGCATCGCAGGCGTTGCGGGGGCCATGGGGACGGCCATAGTCGGCTGGTTGAACGATGAGCCTATGCCGGGCAGGTCCGCGGCCAGCGCGTCAGTATTGGGGTAGCGGGCGCGTGGGTCCTTCAGGAGGCACCGCATCACCACGCTCTCCAGCGATGGGGGCACTTCGGGGGCGAGGTCGTGCAGAGGGCGGGGCTGCTCCCACACCTGCTTGTAGGCCACGATAGCGGGGTTGTCTCCCGTGAAAGGGGGGGTGCCGGAGAGCATCTCGTACATTACGCAGCCGAGCGAGTATACGTCGGAAGCGGGACCAACAGGCTCGCCGGTAGCCTGTTCGGGCGAGAGGTATGCTGCCGTGCCGAAAGTCATGCCCGCCTGCGTCAGCTCGGGGCCTGAGAGGGCCTTGACGATACCAAAGTCGCCCAGGCGCGCATGGCCCTTGCGGTCAACGAGGATGTTTTGGGGCTTTACGTCGCGGTGGATAAGGCCACGAGCGTGGGCGGCGGATAGGGCAGCGCACACCTGCGTGACTATAGAGAGGGTCTCGGCGGCAGTCATGCGCCCCCGGCGCTGCAACATGTCCTTGAGGTTCTGCCCCTCGACGAACTGCATAGCGATGAACATCGAGCCATCGGGAGTCTGGCCGAAGTCATAGACGTCTACGATGTTGGGGTGGGCTAGCCCGGCGGCGGCGCGCGCTTCGTTGAGAAAGCGGGTGCGAGCAGACTGTTCATTTACATACTGACGTCGCAGGATTTTGATGGCGACAACGCGATCAAGGCGTTGGTCGCGCGCGCGGAAGACTTCAGCGGCTCCACCCTCACCTACTTTGTCGAGCAAGCGGTAGCGGTCTGCCAGCAGAGTCTCGCCAATAGGCTGCGTGGGGCCAGACGTATCGTCCATAGGTTGTGTTGGGCCAGTCTCGCCGCCAGGCGGTTGGTTCATCGTTACATTGTACCATTTCCACTCACCAGCGACCGTACCCGGTGAGGACAGATGGATGGGCTTGTGCTACTGGCGGGATTGCACGTCCCATGCCAGCGGCGCCAACTTCACTCATGGGTTAGTCATCCGCCGTCTACAGGTGGAAGAAGCTCATACAATTATAGGGTTCTTTCGTTGCCGATACAAAAATAGAAGCAACAAATACGCCAGCCCTCCCAGGTGGCGGAGGGCTGGCGTGTGTTGAGCGCCAGGAGTGGGAGCCGGATCTAGTTATCCAAGAAGATGGAGTGGGCATATGTTTCGCGCAGGTCGCCATGCCGCCCGTTGGACGCGGTCGAATGGATCTGGATTACATCACCCTCGATGTGCCAGTGAGTAACTCGACCGCCACCTCCCCCGCCACCTGGCGTGGGGGTGGGGCAGGGGCCGGCGCACGGCGTGGGCGTCGGCGGGTGCGCGGGCCTACAGCTAACGTAACCAGGGTAGAGCATAAAGGCAACAATAAGGCGAACGTGGAAGTAACTACCTGGGCCGTCCTCTATATCCCTATCGAATATTGGGAATAGGACCGCGTAGCCGTCTGGAGAATTATCCACTTTGCGCTCCAGATCCTGACAGTTCGCGTTGACTGCTCCCGATGAGCCGTACACCCACCAGCCGTGCCACTTTTCGCCGTAAATGATGCTGTACACGTAAGTCGGATCCGCTTCCGGGTCATAATAGTTTGGGCGTAGAGGATCGCGGATGGGCTGGTAGTGCTCTGTCGGACCGAAGTTTCTATCATCGCCCCACGTTGATGGTTCGTCAGGGCAGTGCGCCTGCCACTGCTCCTCAGTCCTTACTGAAGGGTTGTAGCCACATATCAGCCAATTTCCGAGAATGGTGCGGGAACTCCCCTCCCCGTTGTAATCGACCCATCCCCAGTTACCAGACCCCTGGTTCTCATCCGCTTCTATAAGTGTGTGATGATCGCCTGGGCGCATGTTGTTGATATTGAGTGATGTGGTGAACAAGCCCATAGGTAGGAGGCCAATGTTGTCGATAGACGAGCCAACTCCCATGAAGGCAGTGGCGGTGGCGGTGGCGCCAACCTCGTTATAGCCGAAGATGCTCATAAAGTAGGAAGGGGTCTGGGCTTTGCCTTTCACCATGATACCTTTAGCTCCTAGGGTCCATGGTACCCGGCCATTCTCTCCAACCTGGCAGGGGCCGCGTGGTTGCGCGATGCCGCAGTTCTGCCCGCCCTTGGGGATGCCGTTATTCACGGTTACGATTTGTTTGTCGTCATTTACGAAGTAGGCCTCGAGGGTGGAGGTAATTATGCCATTCATCGCGGCGTACGTATCGATAGCTACTTTGATATTCAGCTCATACGGGTCCCAGAGCCAGTCAACAGTCTCGTTTGGATTGTCGTAGATCATCTGTTGGTAGTAGGGGAGCATAATTCTGGTGCCGGCGAGGGCAGCGCCATCAACTGCGTTTTGCGCCTCGCGCCGCTGATTCATCATGGAACCGCCATCCACTGCTAGCGCTACCATAAGCACAAGGAGCATGAGCATCAACGCCACGATAATCATGGCCTGTCCCCCTGCCTTACGACGCTGGATAAGCCTTCTCCTGTGACCGCGCGATTCTCGGTCGAAGGCAGCGCCGCCCGAAGATGATTCTCCGGGCTGTGCTATTCTGTACAGTGCTCCAGGTAGCTGCGATTTCATAATGCCTCCGAATTAGATCTTGTAAAAGCGATCCTTGCCCTGTATCTATAAGGGGTCTAGGGGCAGTCCGTCCCCAGCCCATCATCCAATATCATCTGCGTTGCCGACTTGCGGATGGTGATAGAGCTCATCCCCACAAGACCGGGTAAGAAGAGATCGTCAATATGATAGGTCACGGTCACCTTGATCGCAGTCCCGGCACATCGCAACCGGCAATCGGTAGGATTCTGATAACCAAGTACCTCGACTCTAACGTCGGCTTGTGAGGGACGATGGATCACCATCCCACGATCGATGGCTACCTGGCGGGCGCGGTCCTGGATGTTGTTGTGTGGCAACACGGACCCTGCACAAGAAGGCGATGCTGCGTCTTTCGCCGGGAATTTTGCGGCGTAAGCAGCCCCCTCACCGGCCATGTTCTCGACTACAGTGGCGGTAAAGTAGGCCCTGCCAAAGTCGACGGCCGCAGCAAGCAGTAGCGCCAGGAAGAGTCCTAGTACGGCAGTTTCTACAACCGCCTGTCCTTTTCTATTAGTTCGTTTAGTTACTCGTATGCGGGTCATATTTAAGCCTCAAGCTAAAGTTGGCTATGCTTACCTGCTACCGCCTTCACGATTCCTTCAGGCTCATTGCCTGGTACAGGCCCCCTGGCGTCGTCGGCGTGCGCGTCGGTGTGCGTGTGGGGGTGCCGGTATTTGTCGGTAAAGGCGTCTTGGTTGATGTAGGCGTCCTGGTGGGTGTATTGGTAGATGTACTCGTCCTGGTGGATGTGGATGTACGTGTGGGCGTCGACGTGCGCGTGGTGGTCGGGGTAACTGTGGCTGTGCGAGTGGGGGTATTCGTAGGGGTATTTGTAGCGGTCGGGGTGGAGGTTGCCGTATACGTAGGCGCGGGCGTCATATTGACGGTACAGGGATCGGGTTGGTCGCCATCCCTGAGGATGGTGCGCGCCGAGTTCATTTTTACATCGACCCCATTTGGCGCAAAGAAGCTGAAGAAAGGCACGATGAACTCGTACCGGTAGGTAGCTTGTACATTGATGCGGTTTCCGTAGACTATAACTTCCGTCACCGTATCAGGTACCACGGGCACGACAGTGGGGGTGCCGTTACCATTATCAAACCATACATTCACCCGCAGATCAGCCCTGGGTAAGCCCCAAACTTTCTCACGTGTTTTGTCTACGACGTTGCATGAGCCGTCCGGCACAATAACCTGGGTGGCGATCGGAGTGCCCAGGCTCTGCCTGTTGGCAGCTTCGGAGGCTGAGAAGAGATCCCTGGGCCTGATGATGCCGTAGCGCACCCCCTCCTGGGCGCTGTTCGAGACTACGTTGTAGACCATCAGGAAACGCCCAAGCTCTATAATTCCCAACAGGAGCATGAAGAGAACTACGCTTACAAGGGCAAACTCGACCATGCCCTGTCCACGTGTCGAACGCGGGAGTTGTTTCAATAGCCTGGGTACAAGGCGCAATACGTGAGGCATGGGTAATCCGATCTTGTGGTAAAGATCCGTACGCCCTGATGTCCTGTAATTATGGTGCAGATAATCTACTGAGTGAATGAGAACAAGGTACTACTTTAAGGGTCAAATGCTCATTGAATAGTAATATGCTGAGGTGTAGTACGTTCGGGTGAGTAGGACCGGGAATACCGTCCCTTGCTTCAGAGGCACATCCCAGAAGACAATAATGCCGCTAAGAATAGAGTTCGCCACCTTCCATTATTCGAAGAAGCTCACAAGCGAGGAAGCCAGCCGCTCGGGCGAAACACGTTCCAATTCATGAGGTGTTGCGGGCAACACCTCTAGTTGGCCCTGCGGAAGGGCACGGTACACGTCGTATGCTTCAGGTACGCCTACCGTGCGGTCGCGGTCTCCCACCATGACGCGGACCGGGCACTGTACCAGCCCAAGGTTGGGCGCGCGCAGCCCGCCCGCCTCGCCCAATGATATAAGCAGGTCGGCTGTGGCGCGCAGTACCGTCTCCCAGCCGGAGGTCGCGTGCCGGGCTTCCAGCGCGCTTGCGAAGTGCGGCACTTTGGCCCTGATCTTATCGGGATCGAGAAAGCCCGTCTCTCGTATGCTGGTCTCAGGGTCCCAGTGGAACTTCGTGCCCAGGGTGGCTATGGAGATCACCCGCTCAGGGTGCGTCGCGGCCAGTTGGCAAGCCACATAGCCGCCCATGCTGTAGCCGAAGATGTGGACCCTTTCCAGGGAGGCGCTCGCCATGTGGTCAAGTATATTCTCGACAAAATGCTCGATGCGGAACGAGCGGGCACGCATGGGAGCAGCGCCATGCCCCTCGAAGTCGAGCAAGTGGATAGTGTAACGCTCGTCTAGAAGCGGTACGAGCAGCGCGAACTGGGCGCTCGTACCCAACGCGCCGTGCAAAAGCAGTAGGTTCGGTCTGTCCATATAAGAAGTATATAATACGACCAATGCCGAATACTACCGACAGGGTTGCGATACACAGGGCATGGCAAGTACGCGGCGTGTGGCTCGGCCCATGCGCCTGGCTCCTTGCCTTGCTCGGCTTCCTATTGCTTGGAGATGAAGGTAGCCGTTGGTTCGGCGTTGCGCTCATTTTGCTTGGGTGCGCCCTGGCAGTGGCAGCCTGGCGGCACGTGCCCCCACCATCGCCTTTGAGCGCTTCACGGGATACACAGCAGCCCCCCGAGCAACCGGAAGCTTCCAGCATGGTGCGCCACGTGCCTGCTCTCATTGGACTGGCGCTGGCGGCCCTACTCTTCCCCCTTGCCAACCTTCAGTACGTAGCTGACCGGGCTTCTACTTTCGGACCAGCGGGCGTGCTATGGCTGGCGAGCATTGGACTCCTAGCAGGTTCGTGCTTCCTCTGGCCGCATTCTGCTCACGCCCATACTTCTCCAGCTTCAGATAGGTGGCCGGCCTGGGAGAAGGCGCTGTTTTGCGCGCTAATATCGCTCGCGGCGGTCCTCCGGCTCTGGGACCTGAACAATATACCCTTCCAGATAATGGGCGACGAGATAGCAACAGGTCGCGTTGCCCTCGACGCCTATGGAGGCCATCCGGGGCCGTCCATCTTCACCTTGCTCTGGGAGAATATCGACCTGCCTGGCCTCTGGTTCCTTACCGTGGCAAAATCGCTGGAGATTGGGGGCTTCACTCTATGGTCGCTCCGGCTCCCAGGCGCGCTCTTCGGGGCGGCTACCGCCATACCCTTGTACGGGTTTATCCGCCTCGGCTGGGGGCGCGGGGCCGCGATAACAGGCACGGCCCTGTTCGCTTTCAGCGCGGTGGCTGTCCATTACAGCCGGGTCACCGTAAACAATATCGTGACCCCTTTCTTCTGGGCGCTTTGCTTCTTTTTCCTGTTGCGCGGGTTGCGCTCGCGCCGGCCCCTCGATTGGGCCCTGGCAGGCCTCGCCGGGGGCTTGAGCGAGTATGCGTACTATGGCACGCGGCTACTACCTTTTATCCTTGTAGCGTTCTTTGGCTATCTCTTATTGACCAATTGGCGCACCTCGCGCGCTTACATAGGCTACTTTGGGCTGGTGGCTCTCGGCTACCTGGTGGGGTTCGGCCCTCTCTTTGCCCGGTATGCTCTCGACCCCGGCCTCTATACAGGGCGGGCGCAAGGCTGGCTCAGTTGGGACCACATTCCCGTGGACTGGGCCGATTTTGAGAAGATGGTAAGCACACTCTGGCCGATCATACGGGAAAATATGCTCGGCATAAGCACACACGGCTCCCAGGATGTGTTCTATTACGCCCCTCTGCTCCTGCCCGCCGAGGGCGCTTTGCTCGCGCTGGGTGTGGCGCTCCTTGCATACCATTGGCGGCATCCCCCTTCGTTCCTGGCGCTTTTCACGGCTATTGGCGTGGTGCTCACGGGTGGCACGCTGGTGATATATGGCGCTGCGCCCTCCCTCAACCACTGGACCCCGGCGTTCCCGGCCATCTACGCGGCGCTCTCTGTGCCGGTTGGGGCCTGGCTGGCATCAACAGCTTCCGACATACCTGCCAGGTGGAGGGTGGTTGCGCCCGCGCTTACAGGTGCGGGCCTTGTGGTGCTAGGGTTGCTGAGTGTCAACTTCTACTTCAGGGAGTACTTTGCTAACCCTGAGGCTTTAGTGCTCGAAGATTACAGAGGCGCTGCCAGGTATTTGGAGGTCCGAAGCGCCCAGGCGCGTTACCAGGCAGATCTCGGTCCACAATACGCCGTTCGCATCCTGGGCGGGGAGGAATACCTGCACAACCCGGACCTACCCTATCTCGCACAGGGCCAGGACTACGGGCCGATTGCCGACCCCGGAGTTGAATTGCCCGTGGCGCGCATGCCTGGCAAAGGGTTGGCCTTCCTCTTCATGCCGGGGGGAGAAGGGCAACGCGAGCTTGTGCGCGGATTACACCCTGGCGGAAAGGATGGCGAGGTACGCAGTAGAACGGGGAGGCATCTGTTCTATACTTATCTTCTCGCCCCAACGCCATAAATACATCGTTGAACTTCACTTGACCTTCCAATGCTTGCGCGTTCTGGTTGCTTTGTCATTAATTGACATAGCACAAATAGCTTCTTATAATGATCACGCGGCCTACTGTTCGTCGATATCTTACTATTCTTGCGGCGCAAAAGGTCAACCATAGATTATGCCTGATACTACTTACCGTAACTTTGATATTACAATCGGGCGGGATGGCGACTCCTACACTGTGAGGATAGAGTCGCCTGCCGGTGAGGTTTCGGGCCGGTTTGAGGTCCCCTTCCAGGCTATGGAGATCGAGAATTTTCTGTTGCGTACCGCCACTGGCAGAGGTAAGACGCGTCGGATTGATGCGCCCGCCGTGGACGCTGCCAAGCGGTTTGGTGGCAAGCTATTCAGCAGTCTCTTTACCGGCGAAGCTCTGGGCGTACTGCGTGTTAGCCTGGACGATGCCCATCGTAGCGCCGATAAGCTCCGCATCCGTTTATGTTTGTCCGATGCGCCTGCTCTGGCTGAACTGCCCTGGGAATACCTTTACAACCTGACCCTCAATCGCTTCTTCGCACTGGATAACGACATGGCCGTAGTGCGCTACCTCGATGCGCCGGAGCGCGTACGACCTATCTCGGTGGCGCTGCCCTTGCGGGTGCTGGTGGTCATTTCAAGCCCCAGCGATTATGTGCCGTTAGACGCTGAGCATGAGTGGCAAAATCTGCAGGATGCGCTTGGAGACTTGCTGCGCAAAGGGTTGGTGCAGATAGACCGGCTAGAGGATGCCACGATGGCTGCCCTGCGCCGCCAGCTTGCGCCGAATGAGTACCACATCCTCCACTTTATCGGGCACGGCGGCTTTGACAGGCAGAGCGAAGAGGGCGTGCTGGTCTTCGAGGATGGGTATGGGCGTAGCAAATTTGTGGGTGGGCAGGAGTTGGGCTGGCTCTTGCATAACCATGAAACGCTCGCGTTGGCGGTGCTCAATGCGTGCGAAGGAGCGCGCACGAACCAGAACGACCTCTTTGCGGGTACGGCCCAGAGCCTGGTGCAGCAGGGCATACCGGCGGTAGTCGCTATGCAGTTCGAAATCACAGACGACGCGGCTAAAACATTCGCGCACGCATTCTATGGCGGCCTGGCAGCGGGCCAACCTGTGGAGTTGTGCTTGACCGAGACCCGCATGGCCCTCTTTGCGGAAGGTCACGAACTCGAATGGGCCACGCCCGTGCTATACTCGCGAACCGAGGATGGACATGTGTTCGATGTACGGCAGCTGAGCCCGGACGACCTCAAGCACATGCGCTTCCGCCCTTTGTATGAGGAGGCTGCCGCGGCCCTGGCCCGTGGTGATTGGGCTGTGGCCGAAGAGAAGCTGAAGACTCTCATCAAGCAAGACCCCACTTACCCTCATGCTATTGCCATGCTGGAGAAGGCGGGCCATGAGCGCGAATTGGAGACACTATACTCTGAGGCAATTAAGCGATACGCCGCCGAGGATTGGTCGGTAGCCCTGGCTTTGTTGGGGAAGGTAGAGGCAAAGGCAAGCGGCTACAAGGAGGTAGAAACCCTCATCCACCTCATCCAGGGCAAGATCGTGGAAGCGCAAAGGGAGCGCGAAATTGCCGCCGAGCAGAAAAGGGAGCAGCCGGCAGCGCCCCGGCTCCCCAAATCGGAAGCAACCTCGAAAGCCGGCGGTGCTATGGGGCAACGTAAGCCTCCGGTATCTTCTCCTCCGCAAGGCGGGCGACCCCGCGAAAACCGGACTCCACTAATACGTACTCTGAAAGGTCATGTAGGCAGAGTATTCAGTGTAGCATTCTCACCAGATGGCAAAACCCTTGCCTCTGGGTTTTATCATAGCACAATCAAGCTGTGGGACGTTGAGAGTGGGACGGCTGATACGTACTCTGGAAGGTCATGCTGGCCAAGTGAACAGTGTGGCGTTCTCACCAGATGGCAAAACCCTTGCCTCTGGCTCTAGTGATTGGACAGTCAAGCTGTGGCGCGTACTCTAACAGCGTATGCTTTCCCGAAAACTAGTATCAAACGGGCATCTCGGTGAGATGCCCGTTTTGTATTCGCCTACAACGCTTCAATGATCGCGCCTGGGTACTTTCCGCCTTCTCAATATGCGAGCCGTTGTTGCTATGAGTTGCTTGCCATATCAACGGCTGTAGGTGCCCACCAACTCCCCGTAAGCCAGCACGTGCCCCTTCATCGCCTGCTCAAGCTGCTGCTTGGTGGCTCCGGCGGGGAGGTCTACGGGGGTGGAGAGGGCATATAGCTTGAAGTGGTAGTGGTGGGTGCCGCCTGGTGGGCAAGGCCCGCCGTAGCCCATCACGTTCGAGTCGTTGCTGCCCTGAAGGCCGCCTCCCTCGATTTCGAGGTCGGGGCGTATGCCTTCGGGGAGGGAGCGCGCGGTTGGGGGGAGGTTGTAGACTACCCAGTGCACGTAGGTGCCACCCGAAGCATCCGGGTCGTCCATGATGAGCGCGAAGCTCCTCACGTCGGGCAGCGTATCGCCCCATTGGAGGGGTGGCGAAACGTCCGCGCCGTCGCAACTGTGCTTCTGCGGGATGGGTTGGTTGTTTATGAAGGCCGCGCTGGTGAATGGGATGCTTGGCTCGTAGTCACCGATGGGGGTGCTAGCTGATGTCGGCGTGTTCGGATTGGAATCGCAGCCCGCCAGCGAGATCGCCACCAACACCAGCAATACCAAAATGCCTCTTATCCATAGGATCATAGAGTTATCAGGTGTTAGCCTCTTTGTGCTAGTCATACTCGGAAAGGAACATGCCAACTCACGCCATAACCGCTGTGCGAGCCCTGGATTGTCTCTGCGTACTAGACACCACCCGCTACGATTACGATGGGACTTGCTACTACCCATACTTCAAGCTGTGGAGATGCGGCATCACGATAAGTCTTCAGTATTAGCTCTCGTATGTTGTCTAGCTTGTTGAGCAGATCATCGGACGTAATATCGTCCTGAGCATCAACCATGATGAGACTGATCAGATCCTTATACAAGGTATCACCATCCAGCTAATAGCCAACAAAGACAGGCGGCCTGAAACGGCTGTGAGTTATACCACCCAGTTGCTGTCGCACATCTGCCGTGACTTTCGTCGCCGCTAGAATCTCGGCAGGATTATTCACCGGCAGAAATAGAGTAATCCTGGTGCCGTTGATTCTCTGGGTCATACTCGAACTATAGGGTTAGACCTCTAAGTCTAGCCTGTTCTTTTGGCGGTAATTCGTTAATGGAGGTGACCTTTATCTCCTGACCTGTGATGCCATACCTTTTCAGGAAGGACAAAGCGCCATGAAAAAACTGAGATGGTATCACTAATATGAAAGCCCCTTTGTCAATCACAGGGGTATATATGACTGACCCCTCTTGCGCAAGCTCATCAAGCAATACAAGCGCCTTCAGAAAAGTAGCCTCATCCTGCATTTTGACCGCACGCTCTGTCGAGGCGGGAGGCTTTCTAGCCCTTTGGCCAGGGCTTGTTTGGTGCTCACCGCCTGCTTGCTGCGTAGCTGCTATTTGCGTCGTTGCATTCTTGGGAGCGTTCTTAGTCATTAGAAACTATTATATCATAGGGGTAGTAAGCCAATTATTCATGCGCCACCATACTCCCTGATGTCATGTCTGCATGCTTGCCATTATGTGTGCCGGCTACAATCTGGGTAGACCTCCGTTCCACCCCCTTTACGGCTCGCACGAAGTCGCGGAACAATGGGTGTGGCCTCGTGGGCCTGCTCTTTAGCTCAGGGTGGAACTGGGAAGCCACGAACCAGGGGTGGTCCCTCAACTCGATGATCTCTACCAGCCGCCCATCGGGGGATAGACCGCTTACGATAAGGCCAGCTTCGTGCATCCGCTCGCGGTAGGCGTTGTTGAACTCGAAGCGGTGGCGGTGGCGCTCGTAGACGACCGACTCGCCGTATGCCCGCGCGGCCTTCGTACCTGGTACGAGATTGCACGGGTAGAGGCCGAGCCGCATCGTGCCGCCCATGTCGGCTATGTCGCGCTGGTCGGGCATGATGTCGATCACGGGGTCGGCGCAGCGTGCGTCAATCTCGGTGGTGAACGCGCCGGGGAGGCCAAGCACGTTGCGGGCGAACTCGATCACCTCCATCTGCATGCCGTAACAGAGGCCCAGGTAAGGGACATTGTGTTCGCGTGCGTACTGTGCTGCTATGATCTTGCCGAGCACGCCCCGGTCGCCGAAGCCGCCGGGCACGAGGATGCCATCCGCGCCTTCGAGGAGGGTACTGGGGTCTTTCGACTGCTCTATGGTCTCGGTGTTGACCCACCTGATCTCCACCTTCACGTCGTTATAAGCGCCCGCGTGGCGGAGAGCTTCAGCCACGCTCATATAGGCGTCGTGCAGCTCGGTGTATTTGCCGCACAGGGCTACGGTCACGGTCTCCCGCGCTTCGTCCATCCTGTTGATGGTGGCCCGCCAGGCCGCAAGGTCGGGAGCGTGGCCGCCCAGGTTCAGCTTCTCTACTATATAGTCGCCAAGCCCGCGCTCTTCCAGCCAGAGAGGCACGTTGTAGATGTTGGAGAGGGTGGGCAGGGGGATGACGGCTTTTGGCTCTACGTCGCAGAAGAGGGCTATCTTGCTGATGATGTCGTCGCCGAACGGCTCGTCGGCGCGGCACAGGATTACGTCGGGGTTGATGCCGATTGAGCGCAGCTCCTTGACCGAGTGCTGGGTCGGCTTGGTCTTTAGCTCTCCGGTGGGGCCAATCTTGGGGAGGAGGGTGAGGTGCATGTAGAGCACGTTCTCGCGCCCGGCGTCGCGGCGCATCTGGCGGATCGCTTCGAGGAAGGGGAGGCCCTCGATGTCGCCCACCGTGCCGCCCACCTCCACGATTACCACGTCGGGCGCGCCTGTGCGGGCCACGGCGGCTATGCGGGACTTGATTTCGTTGGTGATGTGGGGGATTACTTGGACAGTGCCGCCCAGGAAGTCGCCCCGGCGCTCGCGCTCGATGACGGACTTGTAGATGCGGCCCGTGGTGACGTTGGACGCCTGGGTGAGGTTCTCGTCGATGAAGCGCTCGTAGTGCCCCAAGTCGAGATCGGTCTCGGCTCCGTCGTCGGTGACGAATACCTCGCCGTGCTGGTAGGGGGACATAGTGCCTGGGTCTACGTTGATGTAGGGGTCGAGCTTCTGGACGGAGACGGTGATGCCCCGGCTCTTGAGCACGCGCCCAACGGAGGCGACGGTGATGCCCTTCCCGACGCTGGAAGCCACCCCACCCGTCACGAAGATGTATTTGACCATGCCAACCCCCTCCGGGGAATTACGAATTACCAATTACGAATTACCTGGAGCCTAAGCAATGAGAGTAATTCGTAATTAGTAATTCGTAATTCCGCTACGCGGCGATTGCCTGCATTTTGCGCTTGGGCGCGATTATGATGCTCACGCCGGCGGATACGTGCAGGTCGCCTAGCTTGGTGTCTACTATGTCGAGGATGCTCTTGAACTCATGGGTTGTCGTGTACACCTCAGTATACACGCCGAGGGGGTTCGTGCCTATGTAGCTGACGAACTCGGCGTCGGGGTACACCTCGCGCACGGCGCGGGTGATGCGCCCGATGGCGTCCTGCACTCGCTCGTCCCGCAGGTCGATATATACCAACTGCTCGCTGATGACCGGCCTGGTGCGGATGGGGGTTGGCTCCCCTAGCTCCGCGATGTCAAACTCCTCTACCGTCTCGATGCCTGCTCCTACTGGTTCCATGTCGGGCCTCCTGTGTACCGAGTTGCCGGTTGTCAGTTGTCAGTTGTCGGTTGTTAGTTGTCGGTAGAAAAAAGAACTAACAACTGACAACCGGCAACTGACAACTCCCCCATCTACGTCCTCGCTTCGAGCACTACTACTTGCATAGGGCCATCGCCCTCGGAGCCTTTTATGGCGAGCTTCTCCTGGGGGGTCCACTCTTTGATGCCAATCTCCTTCATAAACCTGTCCAGCGCATCAAGCTCGACCGATTCCTTGCCGGTGCCGTAGTGCATTGGTATCACTATGCGCGGCTCGATCTGGCTTATGACCTCGGTGGCCTTGCCTGCGCTGAGGGAGGCATCTCCACCTACCGGCACCATCAGCACATCCACGTCGCCCAGGGCCTCTAGCTGGCGCGAGTTGAGTGTGTGGCCCAGCGCGCCTAGATGGCACACCACCGTATCGTCCAGGTGAAAAAGGAAGATGTTGTTTCTGCCGCGCTCCTTGCCCTCTTTGCTGTCCGCGAAGGACCAGACGCCTGTAACGAATACACCCCGGACTTCATATTCGCCGGGGCTACTTACCACGAAGGGTTCGCCCTTTACGCCTGAGAGCGCGTTGTGGTGGGGGTGGTCGTGGGAGATGGTGACGATTTCGGCCTTCTGGTTGAGCGTCCCCAGCCCGAGGCTTTTATCGTAGGGGTCGGTGATAACGGTAGCGTCGCGGCTCTTGATGCGGAAGCAGGCGTGTCCCAGCCAGGTGATTTCTGCCAATGGTTTTTACCTTCTTTCATAGGCAGAAGGCCGAGCCTGTGCGTCGGCCTTCTGCAAAAAATACCATGTAATTGTACCAGGGTTGCCCTTTTCCACGCAACTGTGGAAATGTGTAAAACGGGGTGGTAGACGGTAGTCGGGGCAACCACCACCGCTATCAGAGTTTCGTGGCCCGGATCGAGAACATGAGCGGGATAGCTGCACGCTCAGTGAGGTTCTTGAGATAGTAGTAGCCGTCTTCGCCCTTCTTCAGAGCTTTGAACATCTCGCCGTCTACGCTGAAATGGTGTTCGTGCAGGAACTCTATACGGAGGCCCGCCTGAATGAGGGCAGTCACGATGTCGCCTAGCGTGTGGTTCCAGCCGTACTCTACGCCCCGGTAGTCGGCGTTGGGGTTGGCGTAGTTGCCTTGCGTCTCGAAGCGCAGGGGTTCGTCCGGTTTGCTCCGGTAGGGGTAGGTCACGCGCAGGGTTTGGCCGTCCTCTGCGTCCTCGAACACCATCAGGAAGGGATGGAACTCGGCCACGTAGAACGTGCCGCCGGGCTTGAGGAAGTGGGCTACGACCTTTGCCCAACCATCCATGTCGGGCAGCCAGGAGATCGCACCGTAGCTGGTGAAGACGATGTCGAACTGGCCGTCCAGCACGTTGGGCAAGTTGTACAGGTCGGACAGCACGAAGGTAGCGGGGATGCCCAGCTCGGCCGCCAGGGCGCGGGCCAGCGCGATAGCTTTGTCAGAGAAGTCGGCCCCGGTGACGGTCGCGCCCAGCCGCGCCCACGACAACGTGTCCATGCCGAAGTGACATTGCAGGTGTAACAGCATCTTCCCCACAACGTCGCCCACCTCTCCCAGCTCGAGAGGCCCCAAACCTCGTTTGCCCGCCTTGAAGCCTTCGACGTCGTAGGAAGCGGCATTGATCTGTGTCCAGTTGTTCCACAGCTCGAGGTTGGCTTTGCGGTATTCGTCCATGTTGCTCGTTTTCTACAGATGCAGGCGCTTAGGCCAGCGTATGATTGGCCCATTATACGACAGATGGGCCAGCCCGTAGCAGGTGGAGAAGGTGAGGTCGCACCCTGGATACCGGAGCATGTAGTGGTGCGCGGCTTCGTCTATGACATAGAAACGGGCCGGCTGCGGGAAGTGGGCTAGAAGTCGAAGCCGGGCTGTTCGGCCTGGGCTGCGGCGCGTTGGGCTTGTTTGGTGGGGCGGATTTGGGGCGGTAGCTTGACTTCCGCGCCTTTGAGTAGCTCTTCGATGGTGAGTATCTGGATGCGGGGGTATTTCACCTGCCTTATTTTGATTTTTTGGATCGTCTATCGAGTACTGCCTGCACCGAAGGGCTTACCGGCTTATCCGTGCGATGAATACAGCCCAACCAGCAACATGGCCGGCGCATCCCTTCCTTGAGTTCATTGATCAGCCTCTTAACATGATCTTTTCTCGTCTCGTCTTTCTTTACAAAGGTAACCCAGCATATCCACTCATTGCGCGCAAGGGGCGTAAGGTCCTCCCATATTGCTAGTGCCGCTGGATCAGTAGTCAGGGCCTCTCGTAAATCCTCCGGCACTTCATGCACCGTACCTGTTGCAATCCTTTTAGTGTCCATAGAT
This sequence comes from Chloroflexia bacterium, assembly GCA_049580985.1. Lineage (GTDB taxonomy): Bacteria > Chloroflexota > Chloroflexia > QHBQ01 > JADMIH01 > JADMIH01. The sequence goes on along the minus strand of JBAURA010000800.1, from coordinate 597 downwards.
TTATTTTATCACGGATGGCCAACTACACCCCGATGCACGCCTATTTTCGGGGTAAGCCCCTGCGGTAGTCAGTAGCCGGTAGTCGGTCTTCAGATGTCGATGAACTGAGTTTGCTCACTTATTGGCAGTTCGTCGGGTGTGAATAATGACCTCGATATCGTTAGAGGGAAGCGGTCTAGTAACCATATCGTAGAAGTAATCCGATCTCGACTGCCTCCATTTGAACACATGGTCCACGCTATCGACGCCCCCTGCACCCGGTGAGGCTCTATATGAGAAGTTCCAACAATCCTTAACGAGTAGCCAAAACAGATAGTCATGGCTCCATTCAGTGTCTGGAGCAATCGTGTAAGTAACTACTTTATGAAGGATAGTTGGGCCATCATCCCGCCTCAGAAGAGTTGGTACTTCCTCTAACCTGTCCACCACTGTGATTGATATATCTTTGGCGGTGGGAGGTATGGGTGGGTTATCCCAAGAGGGCGGTGGGTAGGTTCGCATGCAGTAAATCCGTGTTGGGCTGACCCAAAGTAGAACGCCCAACAATAGGATACCTACCAAGATTACTGCCCGTCGGATGGGGTGTTTCATGTGCAC
>JBAURA010000799.1:0-1810 GCA_049580985.1 Chloroflexia bacterium | reverse complement strand
GGCCGGCTATCACGCTGGCCGCGCCCTTCAGTACCACCACCTGCTTCCACTCGGAAGCGGCCCTGCGCGCCATTCCCACCCGGTCTGCCTGCACTTCGTCCACGGTGGTGTTCAGCAAGCGCGCCATCTCGCCGGGATGCGGGGTGAGAATGGTGCTTTCGGGCACAGCGCCCGTCCATTCGCCCCACGCGGCCAGGATGTTCAGGGCGTCGCCGTCCAGCACGAGAGGCGGCAGGTGGGGCCGCTCGCTTTCGTGCACCTCGGCCTGCACCGCGCGGGATGCGAACCCCATCGGGCGCGACGAGATATGCGCGGGCGCGTCGAGCTTGGTGAACAGACCTTTGATAAACGCCACGGTCTCCTTGTCCTGGCCCAGCCCACACCCTATCAGGAGCGATTTGTACTCTTTCAGCACGTCCCGCAGCTTCTCGATAGCATGGGGCGCGATAGCTCCCATGTCGGAAGGGAGCGGCATGAAGGTGCACTCCGTCAGCTTCACAGCCATAATCGACAGTAGGTCGCCGGGGCACCCCAGCGTCACAAGCCCCGTGCCCACCCGCATCGCGCCCTGCACGGCCAGGGCCGCCGCGCCGATATAGTTGATCGAGCCTGCCACCACGAAGGCCTTCCCGAAGGTGCCTTTGTTGGCATCGTCGGGACGCTCCGGCAGCATCGCCTTGATATGCTCGTCTGTAAGTAGCTCGCCGCGAGCCATTGCACGGCTATCTTGTGCGTTCAATCCTATATCCTCCAGCCTCAGTATGCCACGTAAGTCCTTGCCGGGGTGCACGAAATGCCCGTACTTGTAATGCCCCAGCGTCACCGTCATGTCCGCCTTCAGCGCGACTCCCCGGATTACACCCGTGTCGCCGTCTACACCCGTCGGTATGTCAATCGCCACGCATTTTCTGCCACTCTTGGCGATGCGGCTTATAATTTCCGCCAGTTCGCCTTCTATATCGCGCGTCAGCCCCGTGCCGAGCAACCCATCTATAACCCCCGTAGACCAATCGAGATATGCACCCAGCACGCTCTCCCACTTGCCAGGCATCAGATCGCGCAGTTCGACCGTGCTCCCTACGAGCGGTGCGCGCAGGCGCTCGTCCCCTTCGGCGCGGCGCTTCCACAGCAAGCACCTGACCTCCCAGCCGTGCGCCGCCAGGTGACGCGCCACGACCAACCCATCGCCCCCGTTGTTGCCCGGCCCGCACAGCACGACTACCCTTTGCCGGGTGCCGGGGCCGAGCCACTCAAGGGCCGCACCCGCTACCCGCGCCCCCGCGACCTCCATCAACCCATGCCAGGTCGCGCCGCGAGCCACCGATGCCGCCTCGATTGCCCGCATCTCGTCCGCCGTTACAAGCAGGGAGCCATGCCGTGCCTCTCGCCTCTCCCCCATCATGCTACTTGCGCAAGTATGCCACTACCATGCCGCAGGCCATCGTGCGGCTGTGCGACAGGCTCACCGCCAGCGACGTGATACCCAGATCGGCGGCGCGCTCCCTGGCCCTCCCGTGCAGGAAGACCAGCGGCTTGCCCATCCTGTCCCGCAGGATCTCGATTTCGAGCCAGTTGTGGTTTGGCAGCCCCGTTCCCAACGCCTTGGCCGTCGCCTCCTTGCCCGCGAAGCGTGCGGCCAGCGCCGATGGACGCCCCGCGCAGATCGTCTGCTCGCGCCCGGTCCACACCCGGTCGAGGAAGCGCGCGCCCCAGCGCGAGGCCGCCTGCTCGATCCTGTCGATCTCCACCAGATCGACGCCGCATTGCACCCAGCCGTCGAGCGCATCCGACACGAGCAAGCCGCCCGCGA
>JBAURA010000798.1:0-13235 GCA_049580985.1 Chloroflexia bacterium | reverse complement strand
ACCCCATAGTGCTGGCGGGCAAGCCCTCGGAGAACACGCCCGATGCGAAAGGGGTTGTGCTCAACAGGCGGTTGTTGCAGGGCGCGGGCTACACCGAAAGCCAGTTCGCCGGTCTCGTCGGCCAGGCCGCCACCCTCACCGTCACGGCTCCACGCGGCGACAAGCAGACCTTCGCCACCACCGTAATAGGCGTGCTGGACGGTTTCGGAGCGGTGAACCTGGGCAACGCCGACAAGCTGGAAGTCAAGAAGTGGTGGTACGACGACCCCGGCATACTGGAAACCGACGGCTATGCCGCCGCCATAGTCCACGCCGCCTCGCTGAACGACGCCACCCGCCTCTCACGCGAGATAGAGGACAACCTGGGCTTCAGCTCGGCCACCCTCCAGACCTTCCTAGACCAGGTGAACCGCATCTTCTCCATCTTGCAGGTGATGCTATCGTCCATCGGCCTCCTTGCCCTCCTGGTCGCCTCCATAGGGATCGTCAACACCATGATCATGGCGATCTACGAGCGCACACGTGAGATCGGCATCCTGAAGGCGCTCGGCTCGTCCAACGGCGACGTGCTGCGCATGTTCATGGTGGAAGCCGGGCTGATCGGCCTCCTGGGCGGCATCGTGGGCGTGGCCCTTGGCTGGCTGCTTGGAATCGTCTTGAACGTGATCATCCGCGACTACCTCAGGAACCAATCGGTGCCCATCGATGATCCCTTCTTCGTAGTCACCCCTGAGCTTATCATCGCCGCCCTGGTGTTCGCCACCCTAGTCGGCATAATAGCCGGGCTGTACCCAGCGTTCAGGGCCGCCCGCCTCGACCCGCTGGCAGCCCTGCGGCACGAGTAACAGCGTCAGGTTCTCCAAAAGGGGGTGTAGGGGGACTCCCCTGCCCCATGTGCCCTCTGGGCGGCGGGGGTGTCCCCCAATTTCCATCTCTTCTTTCTTACCCGCTCGAGTCATGTAGGGGCGAGGCATGCCACAATGGTGTCGCATTAATCTTGTAGGGGCGGACCCGTGTGTCCGCCCTCTATCTTGGCCCCGATCTTGGCGGCTTATCACCAAGCATATACACAGGTCCGCGCCTACGATCTACGTTCCCACTTCTTTAATGCGACACCATTGTGGCATGCCTCGCCCTGCTGGCGGCTCTTGATACGCTTTCCACTCATCAGACGCATGCCATTAGGAGAAATGGGCTAGTACCTGCCCGTAATAAAGGGTTAGTTGGGATGCTCCGATTCGGTGGTATAATTGGCCTGAACGGTGGTACACGAGCCGAGGCACGATAACGGGAGCATCCATGAGCCGCATAATGTGGAACCATGTCGAGGGACAGTACAGGGGCCAGTCATATTCTGGCGTTATTCTCACCATTGATGAAGACGCCATGAATAAGGTGATAAAGAACGCGGGTAACGCCGTGTTCGACACCGAGTGGTGGATAGAGACGCTGGCCGTCGTCTTCGATCACTGGGGCTTGAAAAGCAGCCGCTGGCTCGACCCGGCTACCCAGATGCCTCACGTCCACTACAGGCTCGTCAATGACCGCAAATCGACCGAGACCACCGGCCCCCTTGCCGGGGCGACCAGCACAACCTCTGTCCTGGGCACCGGCCCCCTGATGAGCCGCCTCCTCAATTCCGGCAAGCTGAACAGCGGCCAGCTAGACTCCGGCAAGCTGCGCGACGAAGACAAATAACTTTAGGCAGAATAGAGAAGAGGGCACGCCTGCGTGCCCTCTTCTCTATTCTTTCTCGAACGTCTGCCGGTCGCGCTTGAGAGCGTGCTTGTACATATCGCGCATCTGCTGGCGGGTGAGGCGCTTCCCACTCTCGAAATACTCGATAGCCACCTGCCCTATCGCCCACGTCCCAGCGGCGGCGATCCCTGCCGCCACGGCCCACCCGCCCACGGGCACCAGCTTGGCCCCCTGTTGCGCCAGGAAGCGGAAGGCCAGCCCGCCCGCTATAGTGCTCATAAGCTCCTTTGCATGCCGCGCGCTGAACGGCTCGCCATATATGGCAGCGATCTTGAGCACCATGCGGCCCTGCGTGGTCAGCAGCACCGGGATATCGATGAACGGTATAGGCTCGGCCCCAGCCGCCGTGTTCAGGATGGCCGATTGCCGGATCACCTTGTTCGCCATGACGCGGCGCAGGGGCGGCAGTTCGCGGCCCAGCGCCACCGCCAGGTCAGGCAACGCATCCACCAGCGCGGGCACCAGCTTCTCCGCCACGTGCGTGCCCTTCTTGGCCGAGATCGGCACCACCGGCACGCCCAGCCGGGCCGAAGCATCGGCCACCACCTTCTCGTAGTCACGGCCCAGCAGGTCGATCTTGTTGAGGGCTACCACCACCGGCTTGCTCAGCCCTTGCAAGTAATGTAGCAGGTCCGCGTCACCCTGCCGCAGCCCTGCGCCCGCGTCCAATAGCAGGAGTATGGCGTCTGCCTCGGATGCGCTCTTGGCGGCGACCCCCGCGCGGTCCACGCCCCCCACCTCTCCGAAGCCCGGCGTATCGACCAGCATGAAGGGGCCGATCTGCCGTTGTTGCGCGGCCCTGGTGGTGCCCGGCACAGGGCTGACCTCGGCCACATCTTTGCCTTCGAGCGTGTTGAACAGCGTCGACTTCCCGGCGTTCACCGGCCCCACAATGGCGAGGCGGGCGGCGGCCTCCCGTCGCACGTCGTCCCTCAGCCCCTCCCAGTTCAGTTGGCGCAGCAATGCGCGGAGGTCATCGAGAGCGATAGGTAGTCTAATGGGTGTGGGCGAGACCTGCCCACCCGGCGGTGAATTACGCATACACAATCCTTTTGTCTATCATTTGGTATTGTACAGCCCTTTTCCATCTGGTATATTCGTTACACGCGGTTAAAACGTTACCTACCGGCGGCAATTCGCGCTTTTGCTCAAAAAGACTACCCAAAAGGTATACGAAAAAGAGTCCAGTTTTCGATGACTAATGCCATATAGCATATAGAGGGGATGTATCATCCAACGAAAAACAAAACACGAAACACGATAGACGATAGTTGAATCCACACCCTAACCCAAGAAAAACTCCGCCTCCACTCGCTACCAACAACTGACAACTGACAACTGACAACTGACAACCGACTACCAAAGGAGGAACAAGCAATGAACAGTGGCGATCCAGAAAAACCTCAATGGAAGTTCGACCCTAATACAGGCCAGCCTGTGGGTCCAGACCCACAACCGCCGGCTCCCGACCCATCGCCTGCACAGCCCTCTACCGGGTGGACAGAGCAAGCCCCGTACCAGCCGCAGGCCCCTACCCCGCCACCAGGATACAACACGACACCCCCACCCACCCAGCCTTACGGCTATACGCCCCCACAACCCCCCACCCAACCGTACGGCTATTCGCCGCCTCCTGCCCAACCTCCTACCCAGCCCACGTCCAACTACCAGCCGCCATACGGCCAGTACGGAACACCACCCCCGCAGATGATGACATCGCACGCTGAGCCGCCGAAGCGGGCCAGCCGCGCCCCCCTCATTATCGGCTTGATCGCCGTGGCCCTCCTGCTGGGGATTGGCGGCGGCGCTCTATTCCTCTGGCAGAACGTCTTTAACCGTCCTTCCGTATCGGTCGAGAGGCTCCTGCCCGCCAACACGCTCGGCTACTTCTCGTTCGATCCCGTGCTCGAAGGTCAGCAGAAGGCCGCCATGGACAAGATACGCGAGGCGTTCGAGGCACAGCCAGGCTTCAAAGAGACCTGGGAGCGCATGATGGCAGACTCGGCCTCGGCGCTGAGCACGACCGACTGCGACGAAGAGCCTCAGAGAAGCACACCGGGGGTGGGCAACCTCGACGTGCTTGCCACCTACCTGGGCAACACCGTAACCCTGGCTGTGCTTGCCCCCGATAGCGCCGACCTCGAGCGGTTGCAGGACGCAGCCAACAATGGCGATATGGATTCCACGGGCGACTTGATCGGTAAAAACGTGGTAGCGATCATAGACCTCGACTTCAATCCGCTCAACAAGAAGGGGCCGATCTCCGACCTGAAAGAGCAAACGCAAAACCCTGGGCAAACTGAGCTTGTAGAGAAGTATCGCGACGTAGACATACGCAAGTTCACCCCCAGGACGTGCAACGAAGGGGCGGAGACCCAGGACCTCTACTTTGCCCTGCTCGACGGCTCGTCCACAGCCGTGGCGGGAGTGCAGGCCGAGCCTCTGCGTGTGCTCATAGACGGCTTCCGCGATAACAAGACCCTGAAGGACGACGCCACTTTCAAGGCGTTGTCGGGCCAGGTACCCCAGGAGCGCATCGCCGCCCTCTACTTCAACCTCACCGAGATATACAAGCAGGCCCAGCTGGCCGCGCCCGAATTAATGGAAGGCCAGTCGGTGCAGAACCTGAGCGGGGCTGTGCTCCTGACCCTCAGCGCCAACGTGGATGGCCTGCAAGTAGACTCGGCTTCCGAGACCGACCTCAGCCTGATGGATACCACCGTGCAGGTCAACCCGGACGCCCGGCCCAACCAGGCAACCCTCAACGACATACCGTCCGACGCACTCGGCTTCTACGTGGGCACCGATCTCAAGACCACCCTCCAGGCCGTGCTCGATGCCCTCCGTAGCGGTAGCACCGGAGGCGATATCGACGCGCAGATCCAGTCCTTCGAAGAATCGATGGGAATCGACGTGGAACAAGACCTCATACCCCTGCTCGGAGGCGACTACGCCGTAAGCGTGTCTATTGACCCTCAGAACGAGTCGCCTTCGGTGGTCGCCCAGTTGAAGCTGACTGAGCCTGACAAAATGAAGGACCTGCTTGGCAAGGTCATGGCGCAGAACAGTAGCGCCCAAACGATGGAGTTAGCGGGCGGAACGTTCTATGGCGACGAGTTCAGTGGCACGCTGCTGGGCGTGGCGCAAGACCGCTTCTGGTTCATCTTCGACTTCGACAGCCAGGCAGCCCAGGCCCGCCTGCAAAATACGATAGACAATCTCGGCAAAGGCTTCGGCACCTCCAACCAGTGGAATGCCGCCAAAGCCCACCTGGCGCGAGACAGCAACGCCATAGCCTACGTAGACCTGGTTGCTCTGCGCGAGTATTTGGAGGCCACTTTCGTGGGTGTCGTCGTTGAACAAAGCGACTACGACGCCAACATCGCACCCTTCGTCCGCCCCCTGAAATACTTCCTGGTAGGCTCAGCCACCCAATCCGCCAAGAACGGCCAACTGAGCCGGAACCACACGCTGATGTTCCTGGGAATAGGAAAATAGCGGGGGATTAGGGATTAAGGGGTTAGGGGATTAAGGGATTGCTTATCAGCCACCATCGAGTCCTAATCCCTAATCCCTAATCCCTTAACCCCCTAATCCCTAATCCTTTAACCCCCTAATCCCTAGAGCTATCGCGGAACAAGAAGACAAGGAGAAGTCCCACCACAAACCCGCCTATGTGCGCCCAGTAGGCCACCCCACCGCCCGTCGTTTGCTCTTCGAGCACGAACACGCTCAACAACTGCGTGGCTATCCAGACACCTATCATAAGGAATGCGGGCACGGCATTTATAGTGCTCACCCTACCCAGCGGAATAAGGACCCGCACCCGCGCCTGGCGGAATAGCACTATATAAGCTCCCATCACGCCGGCGATAGCTCCCGACGCACCCACGTTGGGTATGACGGAGGCGGGATCGCCCAGGAATATCTGCGCGAAGCTGGCTCCCAGCCCGCACGCCAGGTAGAAGACCAGGTACTTAAGCGAGCCGAAGTTGTCCTCCACGTTATCGCCGAAGATAAAGAGGAAGAGCATGTTGGAGCCGATGTGGAGGAGGCCACCGTGCATGAACATGGAGGTAAGGAGCGTCAAGTAGGGTATGCCAAGCGGCGCGCCCGTTAGCTCGATCTGGGCATCGAACCCCGGCACCGGAAATACACCCATCAGGTCCTGGCCGGTAGTGATCTCTCTCGGTATAAGGCTCCAGCCATTCGTGAACGGATCGCCCAACATCACCTGGACAATAAACATCAGTACGTTGAGGGCGATGATAGTGAGGTTTACGATAGGTAGGCCGCGTTGAGCGGGTGTGCCCTCATCCCCTAGCGGTATCATAATGCCCCCTGTTTATATTGCGGATCTTGGATTGCCCGAATTGGTTTAGCCCAGAAACCTGTGGGCCGGAATATAAAGCCACGGACGTGCATAACCCAACTGCCGGGAGGTGCATCTACAGAGCGAGGAGAGCGAGCAAGCCGTTGGTGTCCTCCGCCAATGGCTTAGGCTCGAATACGCCCGCCAGCCACAGGACCAACAGCACCAGCACAAGTAACACCACCACCACCAGCACGATAGCTGCCGCGCTCCCCCCGCTATCGTCCATGCTCACCTGACCCATGCCACATTCTCCTTACTAAACCAGGGTTGTCAGTTGTCAGTTGTCAGTCACACACCATGCGTAACTTACGTTTTACGTTTCTGACAACCGACAACCGACAACTGACAACTGTCTACCGTCTACCGTCCACCGTCCGCTTAGACGTCGCCCTTGCCAGCCCCAGCACAATGGCCGTGCCTATGGCGGCCAGGATCAGGCTGAGCCACGTAAATGCATTGCCCACCTCAGGCCCGCCCACGCCGAGGATGCGCCCGAATATACCCCCGACCAGAGCGCCCAGCAACGCGAATCCGAAGTCACCCTGTGGGCCGTAGCCTGTGTAGCTCGGTTGCCCCACAAGCCTGTGTGCATTCCAACCGGCAAGCAGTCCGATAATCACCCAACCAACCACGTCCACAACCACCGGCCTACTCCTCGCTGTCCCGGCGTGCGCGCTCGGTGATGTTCAGGTTTTCCTCGGCGTACTCCTTGCCGCGCCCAACCAGCAACTTGAATGTCTCGCTCCCCTTCCTCGGCGCGAACACCAGCCCCGCGAGCAGGCCCAGCGTAAAGTACTTTATCCCGGTGCGTAATCCCCTAATCATTGCTAATCACCTTTCCTGATACGTGATACGTCATGCGTCATACGTAATATGCGAACTCCATAAACAATCTTGGCGCTCTTGGCGTCTTGGCGGTTCCGTCCTCACGTATCACGCTTCACCACACCCTCGGCTTTGCGTTGCAGATCGTCCAGGCGGTGGTGCGCCCACAGGTTCAGATTCTTGCGATTCTTTTTCCCGCTGCCTGGCGAATAGACGAGGGCCACGGCGGCCCCCAGGCCCGCGCCCAACAGCATACCTATGGCCGCAAGCGCGTTGCCGCCAGACTCTTTCCTGGTCCTCTTCCTCGTTTCGGTGTTACTTGATGCCATCGCAGACAGTATATCACGAATCGAGGGGCGAGTTGCATTACGAACTCGCCCCTTGCTGTTGGTCGTGAGTTGTGTTAGTAGGTCCGGGTGCTGCCCGTCCTACCCATAACGAAGCGGATGATGAAGGCCAGCACTATTCCACCAAGCAGGCCTGGGATGAAGTAGTAACGGAAGTCGCCCACCTGTGCCCACCAACCGAAGCTGAGGAACTCAAACAGGAAGCCACCTATGAGGCCCCCTACTATAGCTGCCACGATACCACCTATAATGCCATAAGGCATCTTGCCTGGTACGATCTTATCTATCACCCAGCCAACAACGGCCAGCATGATGAACATAGCAATTATCCCTATACAATCACCCATATAAGAACCTCCTGATTGTGTCTATGTGCTTGTGCTTGGTAGAAGAACGGGATGGTTACGCGCTAGATGATTACGAGCAGGGCCGCGAGCGCCGCCAAAGGCAGGGCCAGCAGACCTGTGAACCACAGGCCACAACAGCCGCACCCTCCACGCCCGCCGGGTCTCCTCTGAAAACCGAGTCCGCCACCTGATAGTTCTGACTTCTCCATACTTACCCCCTCTCATGTACTCTGGGTTCGTCCATAGCAGGATTTGGGCCACGCCCATACCCACAATTGCGGGCACTGGTAGCGATGTAAAATAGAAATGTGCCCACTGGCGTTCCTGACTATACCATATACACTATTACGCATTTCACGCGCAATAGTTTCTGGCAAGGAACACATAAAAGCACGAAAAACCGGGCCGCTTGCGAGCAACCCGGTTTTTCGTGCTTTTACTTTTACAGATTAACTTACTGTTCCTGGGCTACGATACTTTCGAGGAGAGGTACGGCGCCCTTGTCCTGCACCTGGGGCGGGAGCATAGGCTTGAGGCTATGGAGGAAGTAGGGAGCGCCCTTCAAGAAGAACGGAGATAGCATCGACTTCTCATAGCCCTGGTTGAAAAGCTGGACTACGGGCATTTCGGAAGTGCTATTCAGCTTTTGCTTGTTGGCCTCGTAGGGGACGCGTAGCATAGTGATCAATATACCTACCACCACCACGCCCGCCAGCATGCCGAACACCGAGCCTATAATCTTGTCGAACACCGCCAACCTGTTCCTGATCTCTATGTGGCCGAAGAGGCTGAAGAGGAGAGCAAGCATCAGCACGGTCACCAGCGCATCCAGGACAACGAAGGAGATAAGCTCAGCCGTAAACATCGACTTGAGCTTAAAGAAGTTGACGAGCGTCACGGCGAAGAGGTGGTAGTAGACCGCCGCCAGCAGGAAGCCGGTGTAGATCGCCCCCAGCACCATCAACAAGCGCGGCGTGCCATGCACCCAACCGAGGTACACGAAGAAGAGGACCAGCACGACAATAGTCAGGTCTAGATACGGGATGAAGCTCAGTAGTTCACGCATGGCAAAACCTCCCAAAGGGCGCCTAGGTAGCCCTGCACCAATTGTAAAGGCCGCAACCCCCACGCGGAATAGGACATAAGTAACAGTCGGGCGCATACTCTGTACTATGGGTAGTCGGGTGTCATGTCAGTTGTCAGTTATCAGTTGTCGGTGAACGGCACTATGGGTCATACATCCCTTACGTTTTACGCTCTTACCGACTACCGACTACCGACTACCGACAACTGACAACTGACAACTGACAACTGACAACTGACTACCGTTCCCCCACAATTTTGGAACATTCGTGCAAAAACCTATTGACACGAACCTATGTTCTATGCTATAGTCGATTTAAGGCATATTGGCGGTCCTGCACAAATACTTTAGAGCTGCGAAACGTAGCCAATAAGCCGCTAGAGAGGACAGTAAAGGAAAACAGCTATGAAAAAGAAAAAACTATCCGACCGCCAACGCTTCATCCTCGGCTTCATACGTCAGTACAGCCAGGACCACGGCTATGCGCCCTCCATCCGTGAGATCAAGGGCGAGGTAGAACGTGCTGGGCTGGTGCGCACCGCGTCGGGCAACACCTCCACGTCGGTGATCGACTACAACCTGAAGGCGCTGGAAGAAAGCGGGCACATCAGGCGAGACCGTGGCAAGTCGCGGGCTATCGAATTGGTAGAGATGGGCAGGCCCAAGAACCGCCAGCCCTCCTACATGATCCCCGTCGCGCCGACCCCCATCGCCGCCGGCCTACCGATCCCGGTGTTGGAAGACATCAGGATGGGCACGGCCACGGAGGACCAGGTCGAGGTGACAGGTGATCTGCTCGGCAGGCATTCCAGCCACATCGAGCGCCTGTATGCCCTCAGGGTCAAGGGAGAGTCGATGATCGACGCCCTGATCAATGACGGCGACATGGTGATCCTCGAAGCACGGGAGACCGCCGAGAACGGGGAGACGGTAGCCGCGTGGCTCAAGGCCGAGCAGGAAGCCACCCTCAAGCGCTTCTATATGGAAGACGGCAGGGTGAGGCTCCAACCGGCCAACAGCACGATGCAGCCTATCTACACCGATCCCGACAACATCGAGATCAAGGGCCGCGTCATAAGCGTCATCCGCCGCCTGGGTTAGACCCCAGCCCACGTGGGGCGTGTGCTGCCGCCCAACACCCTTTATACACAACGGTACGTTCCCGTTTAGTACGAGCGCTCCGGCCCTGGAACACTCCATGGCCGGTTCGCCATCCATCCGCACGCCCCCGAACGTGAAACGTGAGGCGCGAAACGCGAAAACTAGAGTGCGAAGCGCGAAGTGAGAAGCAAGAAGTAGATAGTAGAGCTTGAGGGGACCGAGAAGAAGAGAGACGCTGAACCGGGGTGATTTGTAACGTCAACTCACAGGAGGTTTGGAAATGGTCATACGTTTTTCCGAAGTTAGCTCCTCTCAGGGAAGCATGGCGCTCGGCCCGCAGCCCGGACCCGACCCGGCCTGGGCGCGCTTTATGAGGCAGGGCCAGGGTAGGGTTAGCGTTCAGGCTCTAAAGACCGATATCAAGGCGTATCGAGTGCTGGGTAGAGAGCGAAAACGCGCTGTTGCTGAGACACAGCCGGGCATCGTTGACCGAGCGCGCAACAGGCACAACAGCAGCGTCTATGTTGCCTCGCTTGAGCGCGCGGGCGCGAAGAAGCACTCGACAGGAGCCGCGCGGCTGCCCGTTATTGGCGAGATCGCGGCGGGCCAATACGATGTAACGGTCGCCTTCCAGGACTACGACTGCCTGGACGAAGGTGTAGCCGTTGACCGGGCGCTCGCCAGGGGAGGCGCATACGCGCTACAGGTGCGCGGCACCTCCATGACGCACGTGGGTATCGAGCCGGGCGACGTCGTGGTCGTACGCCCGCAGGACTGGGCCGACGACGGCGATTTTGTAGTCGCCAACTACATCGAAGGCGAAGCAGGCGGCGCGGAAGGGCTTGCCACGCTCAAGCGATATTACAAGCGCAAGGACCACGTCTTCCTGCAATCCGCTACCGCCTCCACGGAGCCTATCCGCCTCTTCGCGGGCAAACGCGAAGGCAACCGCGACCCGGTGCGCATCCAGGGTGTAGTAACGGTGGTCTTGAAGGCGTGAGCGGTATTATGGAAAAGCAACTGTGGTGGCCGGTTGCCCGGTTGATCGGATACTGGGAAGGCACAGGCGAGGGACAATCCGGCGTCAGCAGAGTGGAGCGCACCTACAAGTCTATCTTGAGCGGGCGCTTCATCCAGGCCGAGAACAGGTCCGTATACGAGCCGCAGGAGGGCAACCCCAACGGTGAAGTGCACGAAGACCTGGGACTGTTCAGCTACGACAAGGCAAGGCAAGCGCTCATTTTGCGCCAGTTCCATGTTGAAGGGTTCGTCAACCAGTACATGATGCAGACAGACTCCGACCAGAGCCGCGCGGTCTTCACTACCGAGCAGATCGAGAACATCCCGGCAGGCTGGAGGGCTAGAGAAACGTATACCTTCGCAGGCAGCAATGAGATGGAAGAACTGTTCGAGCTTGCGGCACCAGGGGAAGAGTTCGCAACCTACACTAGGAGTCGGTTGAAGAGATCCAGACTCGACAGGAACGGTTTGCTAGAACTGGTAAGGATTACACGGGGCGAATGGGATGACCTCCTGGCAGGCATTCCGAAGGAAAGGATGACCGAGCCTGGCGTGGGTGGCGACGGGTGGACTGTGAAGGACGTGATAGCGCACAACACCTGGAACGAGCTTGAGATGGTCAAGATGCTGGGAGCACGCGATCTTTCCACCGGCTCAGACGAGCTCTGGATGATGACCAACGACGAGCGTAACCAGGCTCTATTTGAGCGGGACCGCGATCTCTCCCTGGATAGGGTGCTTGCTGAGGCGGAAGAGGTACGCGAGGGGCTTTTCAGGGAAGTCGAGAAGCTGGAAGATGCCGACCTGAACGACCCAGGCCGCTTCGCGAATATGCCTGAGGATTGGGTGCCCTGGCAAATCATCGCGGGCTGCACGTTCGCGCACTACCCGGAGCACGTAGAAACCGTGCGCGAATGGCTCCAAAGATAAGTCAGCCCCAGACAATATGAGAGATATTCAAAGATAATCAGAGGACAGACAAATGGCACTACGAGACATCCTGGACAAGCAAGCAACAACCATCGAATACGTGCTGCATACGCACGGCATCCGCGCGAGTGTGGATGGCGGGAGGCTTTCGCCGCGACTGGCGCACTTCCACATAATCCTGCCGCCAGGCGTGCGGCCCTCCGTGCTGTCGCCCCTGGTAGAGGAGATAGCGGAAGCATTGGGGGTGATCGCTTGCAGACTAACAGTAAGCGGAGACGAAAGCGGGGTGTACCTGGAAGTGCCCCGCCCCGACCCCATCCCCGTGCGGCTCCTGCCCCTGGTGCAGCGAGTGGCCGACGTGGTGCCGCCTGTCACCGCTACCCTTGGGATGGACAACGAAGGGACGGGCACGCCCTTGTTGCTCCGGCTCAACGCGCCCGACGTGAACCCGGTGCTGGTGAGCGGTAAAGCGGGGGCGGGCAAGAGCAGGCTATTACGCAGCATGGCGATGTCGCTGGCCCTCCACAACTCCCCTGACCGCTTGCGGCTCCTCCTGCTCGACGCCGGTGGCGAAGGGCTGGCCTTCCGAGGGCTGGACACTTTACCGCACCTGGCCTGTCCGGTAGCCAACGGCCCTATCGAGTCGCTGGTGGGCCTCAGGTGGGCTGTGCGGACGCTGGCGCGCAGGGATGCCTCTCATATGGACGATGAGGATAGCAGTGAGCTTTTCTTCGACGACGAGGCGCAACACGCGCGAGGCCGGGCAAATGCCAATCCCACGGATAAGGACGAACCTGAGCTTGTCGTCCTGGTGGATGGGGTAGACGCCCTCTTATGGAGCGCGAACCGGCACATGGGCGCGAACACAGAGGCTGTGAGCGCGCTTACCCGCCTGCTGGGAGCAGGAGATAGGGCGCGCGTCCACGTAGTCGTTGCGTCGGAGCGGTCCGACCTGGGGTTGAACGTCGAATGGGGCGCGCGGATCGCAGGTCCTGTGGCAAACGCGGAGGAGGCCCGCATAGCTACCGGGATGAAAGGGTCGGGCGCTCAGAGCTTGCTGGGCCAGGGCGATTTTCTGATCACGCTCAACACCGAGTTGATACGTTTCCAGGCGGCGCACATTTCGAGCGTCGAAGTCGAGAAAGGCGTGAAGCTGATCAATAGCTGGCTGAGTATCTCACCAGGCAGCCTGGCGGAAGCCGGCGAAGACGAGATACAGGTGCCCATGAGCGCTACGCCCAACCACAGAGAGCGCCCGCAAGAAGGCCCGACAGCCCTACGTCGCGCATGGGTAGGCGACTGACAAATCATCTTGTAGGGGGGAGGCGGGACGCAGGTATCACGTATCACGTATCACGTATCACACATGACGAAGGAGTTCGATGGCCGACGATAGCAAAGGCGAGATAGGGTGGACTACGCTGGTGCGCGCGCCTGTAGAGCAGGTG
>JBAURA010000797.1:0-2502 GCA_049580985.1 Chloroflexia bacterium | reverse complement strand
CCACAGGGCTTGCGCCCTGGGCTAAGTTCTTTCGTCCCTACGGGACTTCCCTGCCCCAACAGCCTGTTTGAGAGTTATGCTTGTGCTCTAATTCCGCGATGTCTCATGCTTTAATCTAACAAGCGTTTGTTAGGGAGCGCTAGAACTTCACGAAGTAAGCAGTGAAGTACATCAGCGCGATCCCCGCCGCCAACCCACCCACGTTGGCCCAGTTGATAGCAGACACGCCTTCCCTCTCCGCGTCCTTAAGCAACAGCCGGCCCACCTCCACGATCACCTGGAAGATAGCCCCTACTCCCACGCCCAGGAAGATCACCGCCAGCAGAGGCGAATAGGCGAACCCGCCGATCCACGCCCCCACAATCGCCGGTGCCCCCGCCAGCATCGCCAACCCCACGAACTGCCACAGAGAGGGCCGGTCGCGTGTCACCGGGGCCGCGATCCCCACCCCCTCCGTGACGTTGTGCAACGTGAACCCGATCACCAGGAACGACCCAAGCGCCGCCTCACCCAGCGCGAACGCCGCGCCAATGGCAAGCCCTTCGCCCAGGTTGTGCAGCCCAATACTCCCCGCGATCAGCGTCGACACGAACAACCGCCTCTTCGCCGGGTCGCCGCTTGCTTCCCTGCTCGTCCCTCGCGCGCTCACCGCCGAAATAGCCAGCCACGTAAGCAACGCCGCGAACAACGCTAGCGGCACGCCCTGAAACACCTCGGGTATCAATGCGCTCGTCTCGAACACCTCGCCCAGCATATCTACCAGCAGGAACACCAACAGCCCAATCGTCAGCGCCAGGATGACGTTCAGCCCGCGCTTACCAAGCCGCCTGAGGGCAGGAAACCACAGTAGCCCCAGCCCCACCGGGATGACCCCCACATATACACCCAGCAGCCCATACGCCAGGAACTGGCTCAGCCCAGGCTGCGGTGTCTCGGTCGCCACGGGTACATCCACCCCGAATGTCGTCCCGGTCGAAGTAATCAGGCTAATCGCGGACGGCTCTCCTTCTACCCACTTGTACATCAATTCCACCGTCGCCTCCCCCAGGCGCGGTATTACTGGCGAGGGCTGAATCGTGAAATTCCAATAGGCGTCGTCCACTATCACCTGCGAAATGGTCACAGGCTCAGGGCCGCTGTTCAGCATGCTTAGCTTGAACCCATCGGGCGTGATCACCACCCTCTGTACGCTCACGTTCTCTATCGGAGGCAACTCCGACTTGAAGATCGCCAGCGGATCGGTCCAGGCGAATATCGCCAGCAACGCCGCCAGCAGCCCCAATGGCAGCAGCGACATGGCCCACGTTAGCGCCCCTCCCCCGTAATTCACCCCGGCATGGGAGCGGTTGTCCGCATCTCCCTGCTTCGTGTTGATCGTCTCATCGCTCGCCGACATCTTATACTCCAGCCTCGAAGAACCCCATCCATCCCAGCTCGGCAAACTCGCTCTGGTGCGCGTGGAACATGTATTTCCCCGGATATTCCAGCGTAAACTCCAGTATGTGCCGCTCCCCCTGCCCCATGATCACGTTGTCTGTGTACTCGTACTGGTCGAGGCGCGTGCCCGTCCTGTACAGCCTGAACATCCCCGCGTGCAGGTGAAACGAGTTTAGCAGGTCAAACTCCGTCATGTTCGACAGGTACACGCGCACAAGCTCTCCCACCTTCACCTTGATCGGGTGCTTGAAATAGTGGAACGCCGCCGTGTTCACCGCATACACCTCGTTCTCCTTGTCGAAGTTGGTGTCGAAGCCGTTCATCACCATCACCATCTCGTGAGCAGGCGCTCGCCCGCCCGGCGGGTCTATAATGAGCGTGCCGTACAGCCCCTTGTGTATATGGCGCGCCAAAGGCACTGTATGGCAGTGGTAGGGGTGCAGCCCGAACGGCCTGGCGTCAAACTCATACACAAACGAATTACTCGGCTGCACTACCGGCTCAAAACCGTCCATCAGGGGCGGGTGTATCCCATGAAAATGGATCGTGTGCGGGTGCGTCGAGCCGTTGATGAAGTTGAAGCGCAGCCTGTCCCCTTCCGTACACCTGAAGGTCGGTCCCGGCACCTGCCCGTTGTACGCCCACGCCGCGAAGTACACTCCCGGCGCTACTTCGATCTCAATATCGCTGGCGAATACCGAATACTCGCGCAAGGTCTGCCCGCTCGCCAGCCTGCTCGTCGTTCCATAATCGAAATCCGTGAGAAACGCCGTCGGATCGAACCTCGATGTATCTATATCCCCAACCGTGCCGCTCGCTTCGTGCCCGCTATGCGCCCCTGTCTGGGCAGGTGGGGCTTGTACCACATTCGCCGCCACGCTCTGCGCGGGCATGAGCTTATTAAGCAGAGGCAAAGACGCCAGGCTGGTCGTCCCCAGCAACCCCACCTTCAAGAACCCCCGGCGCGAAATCTTGTTTCCTTCGTTGTCCATGTACAACCCGCTCCTGACAGCCTTCTGCTCTATATTTAGCCAATCCTAAATTTGTTTTAGTATAGAGCACGCA
>JBAURA010000796.1:0-3920 GCA_049580985.1 Chloroflexia bacterium | reverse complement strand
TAAGCAGTAAGCACAAGCACCTTACCACCGAGGCTAGACGACACGTTGCGTGCCAAGCACAGGAAGTCCTACGTGCCACGTGTCACGCCCGAACCACCTACCCGATGGGGTAGGGGCTAGGCTCCTGTTGCCCACGCGGAACACGCTCCAGTTGCGCCATAGGGACACCACCCCTATCAGCCACCTATGACCGTGTAGGGGCGGACCCACGTGTCCGCCCTCTGCCCGGCAACAACTGAATAACCAGGAACACAACAAAACAGGGTGCATAGGACCACACCAGCCCCATGCACCCTCCCCTCCATACCCAAAAATCTTCGTGTCCTTCGCCCACCTTCGTATCTTCGTGTACCAAAACATAAAACCTCCGCGCTCTCCGCGTCCTCTGCGGTGAATCCGCTAAATCCCTTCATTCGTCTTTCCTAACCCCTAACCCCTAATCCCTTAATCCCCCGTCTTGTAGCCGCACCCACCTTCGGCTATAATGGGCGGTATATTGAGCCGCAGACCGATGGCTAACTGTGCGCGTGCCTGCGACAGATTACTTCAGGAGGATTCGTATGTTGGGACTATTAGTGCGTTGGGCCGTGCGCCTCTTCTTCTTCGCCCTCATAGCCGGGGCAGTCGGATTTGTAGTTACCCGGCTCCTGGGCGGTGAGGACGAGGACTTCGAGGACTTCGAGGATTTCGAAGACATGGAGGCCAACTTCGAGTTCAACGAAACGCCCGTAGAGATCGACGTTTCCGGGCCGGCCACAGCCGGCACCTCTGCCTCCGATACCGGCACGCCCTCTGGCTACGCCGGCCCCGAAGATGAAGACGGAGACGGAGATGAAGCCGCCACCGGCGATAATGGTTCGGGCCGGTCCTCCTCAAGCCACGATACAATTGCTCTCGATAATCGGCTGGAGGAAAATAGCGAACCCGCCGGCGACCTCGATACTGCTAACAACGGGTCTTCGGATGGCGCCAGGCTGATAGACATCAAGGGCATAGGCCCCGGCTATGAATCGCGCCTACGAGCCATCGGCATCAACACTATGAGCGATCTCCTCAACGCCGACGCCCAGCAGATAGCTGAACAAGCAGGCGTGAACGGTGGGATGGCGCAGGTTGAGGACTGGAAAGAACAGGCTCGTGCCCTCATCGCCGAAGGGCAAGAGTGAGCCTGCCGCCTCGCGTATAGCATAGTGCCCCACCAATGACAAACACCCCAGGTCAGGCGCGTCCTCACGCCACCTCCCCCCCACGCGGCATGAGGACGCGCCTGATGAAACTGGCCCGCCTGTTCATAGCCCGCATTCCCCCCCCGCTCGGCCACCCCCTATCCGCCGTGGTGGGGGAATTGATTTACAGGTTCGCCCCCCGCTCGCGCCACGCTGCTATCAGCAATTTGGGCCACGCCCTCGGCCCCATCCCAAAACGCACCCTGAAGAAAGCCGTCCGCCATGTGTTTCACAACGTTGTGCGCAATTACTACGAGCTATGTCGCGCCCCTGATATGACCGACGCCGACGTAGACCGCATGGTAGACTTCGACGAGAAGGGCTGGCAGCGAATAGCCGACATCCATAGCAGCGGGCGCGGCGTGCTACTGGTGAGCGCGCACTACGGCTCGTTCGATATGGTCACCCAGGTGCTGGCCCGGCACGGCTTTCCGGTGTCCGTGCTGGTGGCCCAGGTGAAGCCTCCCTGGCTCTCCGAGTTCCTCACCGATCTGCGCACCGCGCGTGGCCTGCACTTCTTGCAGGTAGAGGCAGAGGAGGGGAGCGGCACCAACCTCGGCGCGCTCAAGCAGAGTATCAGCCTGCTGAAGAACAAGGGCTTGCTGGGCGTGGTAGTGGACCGCAATATGGAGCAGCGTGGGGTACATATCAAGTTCTTTGGACACGACACTGTCGTGGCCTCGGGAGTAGCCAAAATGGCGCTCAGGACGCGCGCGCCCATTATAATAGGCATTGCCCGCCGCCTCAACACCTACCGCTTTTCCCTCACGTTCGACGATCCGATAGAGCCCATGGGTTCCGCCTCCAACGACGAAGACGTGCGGGCGCTGCTCCAGCAAGTATTCGCACGCCTCGAGTACCATATATCTCAGAACCCAGACCAGTGGGTGCTGTTACAGCCTGTCTGGCCGGAGAGTGCATCGTATGGCTAATCTGCTCACGCTGGCGCGGGTGGTGCTCCTCTTCATCACCATCGGGTTCATCTACCTGGGCTGGCCGGGCAACGGGCTGCCAGGCGATGCGCTGATCTTGTTGATCTCCACCTTTCTTACCCTTATCGTCTTCCTGGGGGACGCTTTCGACGGTATGATCGCACGCGCACGCGGAGAAGACGACGAGTTGGGCGCGGTGGTCGATATCGCGGGCGACCGGATCGTGGAGAACGTTTACTGGGTAGTGTTCGCGCACCTGGGGCTGGTGTCGGTGTGGTTTCCGTTGTTGCAGATCGCGCGCTCGTTCACGGTGGATGCCCTGCGGTCGCTCGCCCTGGCAGAGGGAAAGACCCCTTTCGGCGAGAAGACCATGATGCGATCGCGCTTCGGCACGTGGCTGGCCTCCTCGCGGTTCCATCGTGGGTTGTACGGCGCGGCCAAGGTGGTAACGTTCATCTGGTTCTTACTACAGATGGCGCTCACCGTGCAGGTAACTCGCTACCCCGATTGGGCGCGGAACTTCGGCAATGCCCTCGGCATAATACAGGCTATCGGCGTCGCCCTGGCGGTGTTCACCATCATCTACTCCCTCCTCAGAGGCGCGGTAGTAGTCTGGGATAGCCGCCACTACCTACTCAAATGACGAGCATTTCATGATAAATGACACAAATTCGCAATCCACAAACCATATTCCGCCATCGCTGGTGGCTGCCGTGTTTGATGTTGACAGGACATTGGTGCCCGTCACTACCACTGAACGGATCTTTATATGGTATCTGCTTCGTAAACGCACGCTCGCACCAGGAATAGTCGCACGCTCTATAGGCCATGTTCTTAAGTCACTACCCCTACCGCCATTTGAGGCAATGCGCCGGGAACGTGCCTACCTGCGAGGTCAATCTTACGTAGAGATGGAGCGACTGGCGCGCCACTGTTTCGAGCACGACATCAAACGGAGGCTGTCGGAGGCGGGGCTGACCGCCATACGCGAGCACCAGGCGCAAGGGCACGCCATAGTGTTGCTGTCGGGGTCGCTCGACTTCCTCCTACGCCCTCTCAAGGAGTACGTGGGGGCCGACCACCTCATCGCCGCGCGCATGGCGGTGGCAGACGGCAAGCTAACGGGCAAGATCGTCGGCAACTACCCGTTCGGCAGCTACAAAGCCTCCCTGATCCAACACTTTGCCGAGGAACATGGGCTGGACTTCTCCCAATCCTATGCTTATGCCGACCACTACACCGACCATGAGCTATTGCGGCTATTCGGCACGCCGGTCGTTATCAACCCGAAGCCGAAGATGCAGGCGCTAGCCCGGCGCGAGGGGTGGACGGTAAAGGAGTTCAGGTGATAACGCATGCCGGCGACCCCATCCTGATCGCCCACAGGGGCGGGTCGCTCGAGGCCCCGGAGAATACGCTGGCCGCTTTCCGCCACGCGATCCGGGTGGGCGCAAAGTATGTGGAGCTTGACGTCCAAATGTCGAGCGACGGCGTGCTGGTGGTCATCCACGATGACACGCTGGACCGCACGACCTCCGGTAGCGGGCCGGTGGGCGCGCTCACTTTCGAGCAGTTGCGGCGGCTGGACGCCGGATCGCACTTCGGCCCGCAGTTCAAGGGTGAGCCAGTTCCCACGCTGCGCGAAGCGCTCGACCTGTGTGTGGAGGCGAGCGTGGGAGTGGTTATAGAGCTGAAGTCCCCCCACCTCTACCCCGGCATGGTGGAGAAAGTGGCCGCGCTCCTGGGCGAGATGTGGATGCGT
>JBAURA010000795.1:0-2195 GCA_049580985.1 Chloroflexia bacterium | reverse complement strand
GCGAAGACCTCTCCTCCGCGAACACTTACTACCAGCACGAAGTCTACGATCCCGCCACTAACACCTGGGCCACCCTCCCCAGGATGCCCACCGCCCGCCACGGCCTGGCTTCGGGCGCGGCGAACGGGCGCTGGTTCGTCATCGGCGGTGGCCTCTTCGCCGGCAACCAGACCTACACCTCCCTCACCAACATCGTCGAAGCCTTCACCCCCTTCCCTGCCAGCCGGTAACCACCGCCTACACATACGGGTGCGGCCTCTCTATTGATGCCATCGCCCCTCCGGTTCCCCCAGGCTCCATAGCCACAACACAATGTAGGGGCGGACACACGGGTCCGCCCTCTATTTGCACCCAAATGCAGGGAGAGGCATACCTCTCCCTGCATTTGGGTGCTTGCCTACCCACTGACGGGCAATCACCTTTAAATCCGCCGAAGTCGCTCTCGGCTTGATTTTGTGAGCCTTCAGAGTAAAAAATGCTATAAAATTAACCCATTTGGCTACTTGTATTACGAACATAAGTTCTATATACTGGATGCAAGCTCACATCGCAGCCACAAGAAAGAGGACGTGCTATGGGAAGGCGAAAAAAGCGAAATAGCAAAGGCATCCCGACTATATTGCCTGCGAAAGAGATTGGCGTCAGCGATCTAACTGTGCGGCAAATAGAAGTGCTCAGTCTTATAGCCGCCGGGCATGGCAACAAAGAGATCGCTGAGATCCTTTCCGTCATGCCGGGCACTATCAAAGCGCATATAGCCAAACTCATGAACATATTCGGCCTGCACACGCGGACGGAGCTGGCTGTGCTCTGGCTGGAGACTGTGCATAAAATGGGCAATAAGAACCAGGGATCGGAGACCCAGAGGCAGGTAGGTTAGCCGGTAGACATTCGCCTCTGATATCTGGGACCTGAGCCTCCTTGACAATGGATCTACTACCTTGTATTACATCTATATGTTCCCCCTATTCGTGTTCGGGTCGCTGGCGCTAACAGCCGGGCTGGCCTGGGCTACTTACCAGAGTGGGCGTCTCTTGCGCTCCATACCGATCACCGAGAATCTGCTGCTCGCCCCGGTCGAAAACGCGGTGAAGGGGGCGCTGGTCCTTGTGTGCATCGGCCTGGGCCTGTTGAGCGGCGCGCCGCCCGAAGCACTGGGGTGGACCTTCCACAACGGCTGGCGCGACATAGGCCTGGGCATAATCATAGGCCTCGTCACGCAGCTGGTCGCGAACCAGGTGACCATCTTCGCCATCGACCGTTGGGGCAAAGAGATATATTCGCCGGTGGTCATGAAGAACATAATGCCTCGCACCCGCGCCGAATGGTTCCTCGTGCCCGCGGCCCTCTTCCTAGCCGTCGTCCTCGAAGAGCTCCTCTTCAGGTCCCTCCTGCTCGGCGCTCTCGCCCAGGCGTTCCCCGTACCACTACTCATTATCCTCTTCTCCGCCGTCTTCGGCCTGATGCACTCACCCCAGGGCAGCCTCGGCATCCTGATCACGGGCTTGCTGGGCCTTTGGCTCAGCCTACTCTTCGTGTGGTCCGGCAGCCTCATCCTGCCCCTCGTTGCCCACTACACGATCAACTTCCTCCAACTCCTGAAAGCCCAGGACAAGCGCCTCTGGCTGGAAGAGTATGAAGACTAGGGTTGGGGAGTGGGGGGTTGAGGGATTGAGGGATTGAGGGATTAAGGGATTAAGGGATTAAGGGATTAAGGGATTAAGGGATTAGTTGTGAACTATTATGATTCCTCAATCCCCTACTCCCTTAACCCCTCAACCCCCCACTCCCCCACTCCCTCCACACAAATGCCTGCCCGCAAATCCTTCCTGATCCGCCACGTCCGCATCGAGCCGCCGGACGAGGCGACCGCCGCCAAATATCTCCGCGCCTGGAACTCGGGCGACCTGTGGCACCGCACCGATAACTTCCCTCGTCTCGCATCCTCCCAACTCTTTGGGAACGACCATCCTCTCGAATTGGAGATCGGCTGTAGCACCGGCGAATACCTCTGCTCGCTCGCCAAGCGCAACCCTGGGCACAACTTCCTGGGTGTCGAGATCAATCTGAAGTCGCTGCACGCAGCCGTGGCAAACGCGGTTGCGCTCGGCCTCGACAACATCCTCTTCATCAAGGCGCCCGTGCAGAGCCTCTACCCGCTCATGCCTCCCGGCTCCCTCCACGCTGCCTACATG
>JBAURA010000794.1:0-9056 GCA_049580985.1 Chloroflexia bacterium | reverse complement strand
GGATGGGAGGCTAGTCCGCGTTGTGACAGGAGGTTACTGTCGATACATAGGGACACCAGCGGTCCTTACGTCCCTCTTTATGCGGTCAGAGGGTGAAACTTGTTTCACGGATATCATAGCACACATGTTCTACAAATACAAGTAGCCATTTGGGTTAATTTTATTGCAGTTTTATGGGTTTTTGGGGCTGCGGCGTGGAAAACTTCTATGATTGCCTATTTGATGGCCTAAACTGGATAGTCCAGGGGGCACTGCTCCTGGTGACCGTCGATCCATAACTCCGTTCTTTTGCAACTCCGTGCTTCTCAATCTGAAATCCGCAATGTTATGAGTGCTCGCGCTCGCAGATTTGATCGCCCTGATTACTGGATACTGGCCGTGGTCGGTATCATGTGTATTATTGGCGTGCTTATGGTCTTCTCGTCCAGCGGGATCAACGAGGAGGACCGCAACCTGATTACCAAGCATATATTCGCGCTTGGGGTGGGTATGGCGGCTATGTTCGTTACTATGAGCGTGCCGTACGAGCGGTTGCGGAGGTTGTCGGTGCCGTTGCTGGTGTTCAGCGCGGTGCTGCTGATGCTGGTGCTGGTGATCGCCGAGCCGGTGAACGGGGCGAAACGGTGGCTCGATTTTGGGCCGCTGTCGTTCCAACCCTCGGAGCTGGTCAAGTTCGCGCTGGTGCTGTACCTGGCCGACTGGTGCTACAGCAAGGGGGACCAGGTGCGCGACCTGTCGAACGGGCTGGTGCCGTTCGGGATCGTGCTTGGGTTCCTGGGAGGGCTGGTGTTCATCGAGCCTGACATGGGGACCATGCTCGTGATCTTTGCTATAGGCACGACCATGTACTTTGTGTCGGGGGCGGCGATTTTGCACCTGATAGGAGGATTCGTGCTGGCGATAGTGGGTTTCCTGCTGGCGGCTATCGCGGAACCGTACCGCTTCGCACGCATCCTCTCCTTTTTGGACCCTTACAACCCGGCGCAGGAGTTGGGCAGTAACTACCATATTCTCCAGTCGTTGATGACGCTGGGGTCGGGCGGGCTTACGGGGCAGGGGCTGGGGGCATCGCGGGGCAAGTACGGGTGGCTGTTTGCGCAGTCTACGGACGCAATCTTCTCGGTATGGGCGCAGGAGGTGGGGTTCGTGGGGGCGCTGCTTCTGATCGGGCTGTTTATTGTGTTCGCGTGGCGCGGGTTCAGGGTGGCGCGGCTCGCGCCGGATGGGTTCACGGCTTTGCTGGCGACCGGGCTGACGACGTGGGTGATCGCGCAGGCTATGATCAATATCGGGGCGGTGAGCGGGGCGATCCCGTTCACGGGGGTGCCTCTGCCTTTCATCAGTTATGGCGGATCGTCGCTGGTGATCACGCTGTCAGGGGTGGGGTTGTTGCTCAACCTGAGCCGCTACGCAACCTCGGAGCGGGCTGTGCCCGCGGGTGTGGGTGCGGGGTTGAGGGTGTTGAGGACGGTGGAGGGGAGACGGTAGACGGAGGGGGAATTACGAATTACGAATTACGAATTACGAATTACAGAAAAAGACGGTGGACGGTGGACGGTGGACGGTGGAGAACGTAAGTGACGTAAGTGACGTATCAGGTATCACGTATCAATTGTTACGGGCGAGTGAAGAGATGGTAATTACGCTTGAATGGTGGCAGTGGGTGCTTCCGGCGGTGTTTCTGGCCGTGGTGGCTGGGCTTTACATGGGCTGGAAGATCATGGGGCTGTGGACCATCGGGGTGTTTTTCAGCGGGTTGGTGGCTGCCAAGCTTGGGCCTAAGATCGATCTGCTGTTCAATAAGCTGCTGAGCGTGCTGGGGCAGTTCGCGGCTATCGCAACGGATAAGCCGGAAGCTAGCATACCCACTCCACAGATCGAGATCGCTTCGCCGTGGGAGCCGCTGGCTACGGCTGTGCTCTTTTTGGTGCTGGTGGCGTTCGCGTGGTGGGTGGCTCGCAAGCTGGCGGCGCGCGGGGGTGGGTTGCTGGATAGCCTGATCGGGGGGGTGTTTGGGGCGCTGGCCTCGATACTGGCGCTATCGCAGGCGTTCGATTATTGGGCCGACTTCGTGCAGCGTAGCGGGAACAACCCGACCAGCGTGACCCCGCAGGTATCGATAGGGATAGCCGCCCTGCCTTCCTCGAACCCATTGATGGGCATGGCGACGGCTGCTCTCGGCCTTTTCCTACTGATCGTGATCGTGTACACTATCTGGCGGGCAGTAAGAGCGGCACTTTAGGGATTGCGGAACGATATTCACCGCAGAGACGCAGAGGACGCAGAGATTTCGCTGAGGATGGTGTTTAAATGCGCGGAGAAGATGGGAGGAGCGGAGAACGCGGAGGATGTTTGAGGTAATTCCGCATCTCCGTCATTTGTTCCCTGCACTCTGCATTCCCCAATGACAAAGCATTGGCATTTCATTGGCATAGGGGGCGCCGGGATGAGCGCGCTGGCTTCGGCGCTGCTCGATTCGGGGGCGGTGGTGTCCGGCTCGGATGCGGTGGAGTCTGATGCTACGCGGGAGTTGCGGGCGCGGGGGGCGCGCATTTTTATTGGGCATAGCGCGTCGAATATTGGGAATACGACACCTGATCACGTGGTCGTGACGGCGGCTCTCCAGGCTGATAACGAGGAGTGGGTTGAGGCGCAGCGGTTGGGGGTGCCGGTCGTCAAGAGAGCGGCTTTGCTAGGGCAATTGATGGAGACCCGGCGCGGGGTGGCGGTGGCGGGCACGCATGGCAAGACGACCACTTCGGCGATGCTGGCCTGGGCGCTTGCGCAATCGGGGCGAGATCCCTCCTATATGGTGGGAGGGACGATCCGTGGGCTGGGGGCGGGCGGGCACTGGGGGAGAGGGCGGGAGCTTGTGGCCGAGGCCGATGAGTACGACCGCTCTTTCCTCTACCTCCACCCGGAGGTGGGGATTATCACCAACATAGAGACCGACCACCTGGAGTACTATGGCTCGGCTGAGGCGATCTTCGAGGCGTTCGCGGGGTTCGCGCGCAACGTCAAGCCGGGCGGCCTGCTTATCCTGTGCGGGGATGACGAGGGGACGCGCAGGCTTGGGCAGGAGTTGTTGGCCGGGCCTGTGGCATGCCGCCTGCAATACTATGGCTCCTCTCCAGAAGCCCTGTGGCGGCCCGGCGGCGTGACAGCTAACGCTATTGGTGGGAGCGACTTTACCGTCCTTTACAGAGGCACAGAGGTGGCGCGCGTGTCACTCCGCATACCGGGGGTGCATAACGCGATGAACGCCGTGGCCGCGCTGATCGCCCTGGTGGAAGTGGAGGTGCCGGCGGAAGAGGGCGCACGTCTGCTTGGGGAGTTTAGGGGCACGGGTCGCCGCTTCGAGGTAAAGGGCGAGGCGTGGGGCGTGACGGTGGTGGACGACTACGGGCACCACCCCACGGAGATCAGGGCGACGCTGGCCGCCGCTCGACAGAGATACCCTGACCGGCGTATATACCTGGTATTTCAGCCGCATACGTACACCCGCACCCGCGATTTCCTGGGGCAGTTCGCGGCGGCGCTGAGCGAGGCGGATAGGTGCGTGGTGACGGAGATATACGCTTCGCGCGAGCGAGATACGCTGGGTATGAGCGGCAGGGACATCGTGCAGCGTATGACAGGCTCGAACGTGGAGTTCGCGCCGACGCTGGAAGAGGCGAGGGCGCTTGTGCTGGACGATTTGCAGGCAGGGGACGTGCTGCTGACGATGGGGGCGGGCGACGTGGACAAGGTTGGGGGGTGGGTGTTGGGGGAGCTGGGGGGGAGGGACGGTGGACGGTGGACGGTGGACGGTGGACGGATGGAGAGGGACGATGGACGGAAGACGAAGGACGAAGGACGAAGGACGAAAGAAGATAAGGCGCCGGATGAGCTACATATCCCTGAAGGTGTGAGACCTGGGAAGGGTGTTGGGCAGGCGGCTAAGAGCGCCTGGCGGTTTACGCCGGATGTTGTGGGGATGATTGAGGAGGCGACGGGGCTGCGGGTGGTGCGGGATGAGCCTATGAGCAAGCACGATTCGTTGCGGGTGGGGGGTCCGGCGCGGATGTTTGTGGTGGTGGATAGGGCGGAGGAACTGATCAAGGTAGTTATGTTGGCGCGGGAGCGGGGGATCCCGCACCTGGTGATAGGGAATGGCACGAACATATTGGCGGGGGATTACGGGGTGGATGGGCTGGTGATCCACAACCGGACTCGCGACATATCCCATGAGGTTGGGGAAGGCGGGGGGAGCAGTATATGGATGGTGGCCTCTGGGGTGTTGTTCAGCAGGCTGGCGCGGCTGACTTGCGAGGCCGGGTGGGCGGGGTTGGAGTGGTCGAACAGCGTGCCTGGGAGCGTGGGTGGAGGGGTGGTGAGCAACGCGGGGGCGCATGGGAAGGAGTTGAAGGACGATCTGATCGATATAGAGGTGCTTACACAGGGGGGCGGGGTGGAGACCTGGCCGGTGGAGAGCCTGGCGCTGGGGTACAGGACGAGCAGGTTCAAGGCGCATGGGCATAGGGGGCTGTCGCCGGGCGAGGTGGTGCTGGGGGCGAGGATACGGCTGCATAGGGATGAGGACCGGGGGTGTGAAAGTCGGTTGCGGGAGTTTTTGCGGGAGCGGCAGGCGAAGCAGCCGCAGGGGAAGAGCGCAGGCTCGACTTTCAAGAATCCTCCCGGTTATTCGGCGGGGTGGCTCATCGAGCAGGTGGGATTGAAGGGGTACAGGCATGGGCAGGCCCAGTTTTCGCCCAAGCACGCGAACTTTATGATGAACCTGGGGGGGGCTACGGCGGACGAGGTGCTTTATTTGATGCGGCTGGCGCGGGCAGAGGTGCGCGAGCGATTCGGGGTGGAGTTGGAGGCGGAGATAGAGTTGGTCGGGGAGATAGAACTGTAGGACGGTGGACGGTGGACGGTGGACGGTGGACGGTGGACGGTGGACGGTTATCAGTTATCAGTTGTCGGCAGTTGGTGGATGGAGGTAAGTCGGGGGCGGTTCTATGGGTTATGTATGAGCTATAATATGGGGTTATCGAACTCACTTTATGATGAAAGAGCAGGAGTATTTATGGAAGGACCATTGCAGGTACCCAGGATTGTGGAAAAACCGTGGGGTCGTGAGATATGGTATGCTCATACACACCATTACGCGGGGAAGGTGCTGGAGGTGACGGCGGGCAAGCGCCTGAGCCTTCAGAAGCACGAAATTAAAGAGGAGACGCTCTATCTCCTGTCGGGGAAGGTGGTCCTGACTTACGGCGACCGCACGTACGAGTGGGAGGCTGGGCAGTATGTCCATATTCCGACCGGCACGGTCCATCGCTTCGAGGCGATAGAAGACTCGGTGCTGCTGGAGGTGTCTACTCCGTACCTGGAGGACGTGGTTAGGATAGAGGACGATTATGGGCGGTGAGTAGTTGTCAGTTGTCAGTTGCCGGTAATCAGTTCGTTAGCGTCGTAACCGACAACCGACAACCGACAACTGACAACTGACAACTGACAACCGGCAAGGAACGGCATTGGCACGAAAGATACGAGTGGGAGTGCTTTTCGGGGGGCAATCGAGCGAGCACGAGGTGTCGCTGGCTTCGGCTCGTAGCGTGCTGCGCGCTATAGACCGTGAGAAGTACGAGGTGGTGCCGATAGGGATCACGAAGCTGGGGGCATGGTTCACGGCGGGCGACCCTATGGCGCAGTTGCGGGCGGGTGTATCGGGCGACATGAGCTTGCCCGCGGGGGCGTCGGTGATCGCGCCCGATCCGAGGGGCGTGGGGCGAGCGGAGATAGTGGAGCTTGTGCCAGGCACGAACGGCGCGGGGCAGGTGACGGCGCGGGTGGGCGAGTCGCTGGACGTGATATTCCCGGTGCTGCATGGGCCTTACGGGGAGGATGGCACGGTGCAGGGGATGTTGTCGCTGGCGGGCATTCCGTATGTAGGGTCGGAGGTGCTGGGGTCGGCGGTGGGGATGGACAAGATCACGATGAAGAGTATATTCCGGGACCACGGGCTGCCTGTGCCACCTTATGTGGCGACCAGCCGCGCCGAGTGGACGCGCGATCCTGGGGGTGTGCAGGCGCGCGCCGAGAGGGTGTTGCGCTATCCGATGTTCGCCAAGCCTTCCAACATGGGGTCGAGCGTGGGCGTGAGCAAGATACACGGGCCGGGGGAGTTCGCTGACGGCTTGACGCTGGCGGCGCGCTACGACCGGCGGGTGCTTATCGAGCAGGGGATCGATGGGCGCGAATGCGAATGCGCCGTGTTGGGCAACGACGAACCGCGCGCGTCGGTGGTGGGCGAGATCGTGCCGGGCAACGAGTTTTACGACTATAGGGCCAAGTACGTGGACGACAATTCGGAGCTGGTGATCCCAGCCGAGATACCCGACAGGCTGATGGAGGAGATCAGGGGGCTTTCGATAGAGGCGTTCAAGGCGCTGGACTGCGCGGGTATGGCGCGGGTGGACTTCTTCGTGGAGCGTGATTTGTCGCGGGTGTGGCTCAACGAATTGAACACGATCCCCGGCTTCACGCGCATATCGATGTATCCGAAGCTGTGGGAGGCGTCGGGAATAGGTTATTCGGAGTTGATAGACCGGCTGATCGAGCTGGCCCTTGAGCGGCACGAAGACCGCCAGGTGAGCAAGAAAGCGCTCGAGGACGTAGGGAGTAACCTGGACGTATGAGCGATAGCGCGGGCCGCCGAGGCAATAGTAGAGATAACCTGCAAGCCGTACCGCGCGTGCAGGCCCACGTGCTGGGGGCCGAGTCGCACCCTGTGCTGTTGTCGGAGGGTAGCGGGGGCAGGAGGCGCGAGGGGGCGGAGAAGCAGGGCTGGCGGCTCTTTAGCGAGGATGTGCGGCGTGGGCGGTTTTTCGCGCTGGTGGGGCTGGTGTTTATATTGGCGGCGGGTGTGTCGTTCGCCACTTCGCCGGAGTATATTGTGCAGTCGGTGACGGTGGAGGGGAGCACGGTGCTGAGCCTGGAGCAGGCGAACGAGATAGCGGGGGTGCAGGGGCGCAATATCTTTGTGGTGGACGCGGAGGCGGTGCGGGCGCGGCTGGCCGAGAAAGCGGCCCTCCTGAAGGGGGTGTCGGTGGAGACGCGGCTCCCTAATAGCGTCATTATTCACGTGCAGGAGCGCAAGCCGGCTACCGTGTGGGTGATCGGCGACGGCACGCCCTTGCTTGCCAGCGACGACCACGTGGTTGTCGGCAACGCCTCTACCCTGGAAGGCTTCGTGACCATTTTCGACAGGGGGCCGATGACCGACTCCCTTCAGATCGGGCAGCCACTGCCGGTGCATAAGGCCGATGCCGCCGATACGGCCCAGCAGATATATATGACTTTGCCTGATGCCACCGGGCTTCAGCTACGCCAGCTAGAATGGGCGCCGGGCAACGGGGTGACGGTGATCACGGTGACGGGCAAGCGGATCGAGTTCGGCACGGGGGATAACCTGGAGCAGAAGATCAAGATCGTGCAGGCGGTGGTGCGGCGGCCGGGGAGCGCGGGCCAGGCATGGACGGTGCTGGACGTGCGCTCGATAGACAGGCCGAGCATCAAGCGGTAAGAGTTGCACAATTCTGTTAGATGATGTTAGTCTTTTTGTTCTAATATCTGTCTGGAATATTCATTTCAATTATCTCTTCGTTGATTTAACGTTTTCGTTTATTGGTGGGCACAATAAAGCTGTGCCCACCCTACTTACTACCTCAAGATCATTACCAACTTTATCAGAAGCACGCCATCTTGCAATCTGGTTGCCCATTGGAAAAGCCACAGCACTGCAAGCCAATTGGACAACACTTGGTACCGCAGGGCTCACCTCCAAAAATACAATTGTTAATTGGCCGCGGGGGATACCAGCTCACAAACGGCCCATCAGGCGAAAAGCGGGGGACTCGGATACCGATACCACGACCATGACAAGCTGAGGAGCACTGTTTGAGTGTCAACTCAGGGTGGCTATCAACGCAGTCATCAATGCAAACCCATAGGCCCTCAAAACCCGGGCCTCCGAGTTGAGGGATAGCGACAGTTCTTTTCGATGACGCATGGTCAAACGCCAGAGAACGGTAACTGTTGCTCGTCCTGTATAGCGAAGCTTGTGCTGTAAACTCAGGTATTTTCATCTCACACCTCCTATTTCACGATCATAATATGGCGACATTTTTGTCACCAGGAACGGGAACTCCTCAGTTACATCGACGCGCACATAAAACTTTTCCGTAAAATCGGTGTTGCGGTTGGTGTAGGCGAAGATGACGTCGACGATCTTACGGGTACTGCTCAAGGGTGAAGGGCGCACTTCAACCCAAGTCAGTGAAAAATCGAGCGCAAATTCCTCAGCTGCCCTGGCATAAATGGCCGGATAGCGCATGGACAGGTAGTTCAAGGCGCGGTGCTCGTCGGTCGCGCCGGCGTTGTCCGTCAGTTGCATGATCCTGTTGAACAGTTCCTCGGCCGCTGGGCCGAACTGCGCGGCAGTGGTCTTCTCCGGCGTTGGGATGGCCTTGATGAGCGTATACCGATCGAAAGAATATATCTGATCGAATACGACGATGGGCACCATCAAACCGTTGCACATCTCCGGCGGGGCAATGGGACCGCGCATACCGATGACGACATCGATGTCATTGGGGCTGGAGGCGGGACGTATAGCTTCCACCAAGAGATCGATATCCGACGGATCGCGCGGCAGAAGCAGGTAGGTGTCCAGCCCCTGGATGCTCAGCACCCAGCACAGTTGGCGCACCAAGTAGCGGTTTTCGCGCTGGGATAGAACGGCGTGAAAGGTCTGTTGATCCGTTTTCCCAGCGGTGTCCGTCCGCCCGGTCACCTGGGCGAATTCCTTCTCCGACGCAAGGTTCGGGAAGCGCGCCTCGACCCGGCCAATGGCGTAGATATACGAGATCATCCCAGCACCGTTGGGACTCAATTCCGTAGTCCCTCCTGAGTTGCCACATGTCGCACATCCTGCCTGCGGAGTGATCAACGAGCTGGCACTGGCCCCTGGATATGGCGAGACAGCTAGCGCGTCATTCGCCTTAACC